>JAQTTZ010000177.1 GCA_028710485.1 Bacteriovorax sp.
CTCCCCAAATGTTTATCTGCTATTAATTTGGGAACCAGCATTTGAGAAAGAGCACCGAGAGCTAATGGTAGACTGGCAAGCAAGGCCAATTGGAGAGAGGTCACGTTTTGTTTAACGGCATAGTAAAGCAAAAAGCTTTCTGTTGAAGCAACCATCAGGGCATAGAGCCCACCTTCAAAATGACTTAACTTTACAGTTTGTTTGAAATTCACAAGAATATATTAGAATGAAAAAACACCTATACCTAGCATTTAATAAACCTTATGGAATTTTGAGCCAGTTTACATCTGAGAAGATGGAAGAGACGCTGAGTAATTTTAATCTTCCAAAAGATATCTATGCCTGTGGCCGTTTAGATAAGGACTCCGAAGGCCTGTTGCTTTTAACAAACGATGGCGCTCTCATTGATAGATTGCTTAATCCTAAGAACGACAAAATAAAAACCTATTGGGTGCAAGTTGAAAAAATTCCGACTGCAGATGATCTCAAAAAATTATCGGCCGGAGTTTTAATTGGCGATTACCAAACAAAACCATGCAAAGTTCATATTCTTGATCCTGTTTTTGAAATACCGGAGAGAAATCCACCAATCAGAACCCGTTTAACTGTTCCCACCTGCTGGCTTGAACTTGAATTAACTGAAGGGAAAAACCGTCAGGTCAGGCGCATGACTGCAGCTGTCGGCTTCCCTACTTTGCGGTTAATACGCAAAAAAATTGGAAGACTTGAATTGGGAAATTTATCTCCCGGCGAATATCGAGAAATTATTAAATCTGAAATCGTCTAAATTTATAATCTTGTTTTTTTATTTTTATATTCACGGTTATCAAAAGCTTTATCACTTAGTCCGTATTTTTCATGAACGCCAAGCTTTGTCATTAAAGTTTGGTTATATGAATTTGATGAATTATCTTTAATCAAATGAGCATAGCCCATAATTTTATCTTTTAGCTCTGCCCCTTTTTCATAAAGCGCTTCAAACCTAAATTCGGTTAGACCTAATTTTTTCCAATCCGGAACAAGCTTGGCCGCCGATTGTGAGGTTGAATTGAACATAGTATTTCTGCATTCCTGATCAGCTTTAATTTGATGGGTATTTCCGAATTGATCTTTTAGCTCCACACGATGCTTTTCGCAGGGTTTCCCACAATCGCGAAAACTCGATCCTGTACTCAGGAAAGCTGCAAACACACAATGCTCCATATGAAAGGAAGGCATGTACTGATGAATGGTAACCTCAATACTTCCCGATTCGGTATTTTTAAGAAGATCACTCAACTGACTATCGTTTAAATCATATGAAGCACAAACCGATTTTAAATTTTTAGTGAGAAAATAATTGGCAGTTAATGAATTGGTGACGTTTAAACTAAAGTCTCCGCGAAGCTCAAATGCACTGTCTTTAAAATACTGAACAGCTCCAAGATTTCGACAAAGAATCACATCGGGATTGGCTCGTTCAATAACTTTAAAATTATAATACTCATTAGGTTTTAAGATTCTGGTTGTAGCAATTCCAACTTTAATTCCTGCCTCTCTTAAAAGACCTACAGAAACAGCGTATTCTTTTCCAAATTCATAATCGAGATAAACAATTCCTAAAATATCTTTTACTGTGTCTGCATAAGTCAGAAACTCTTTCACTTGTATCAATTCACGAAGTAAAATATTAAAACGTGCTGGAGCAGAACGAATAAATTCTTTTTTAATAAATATCGACGAACTTAAAAGAAGCGCTGGTATAACCCGCTCGACTCTCACCTTCATTAACTCTTCCGTAAATTTTCTGCGCAATGTTTTTAATTCTTTTTGATGAATGAAAAATTTCTTATCACCGGAAAATTCAAATTCACTAAGAATAAAACAAGTCGCAGATAAAGCGCCAAGCTCTGCCTTTAAATCTTCAATTGTTGTCGGTCTCTCTCTCGAAGCCTCGACACTACTTTCACTTTTGAAGCTCAACTGATGTTCACCATCCGTTACAGCAAGCTCTAAAGGCATTCCAATACAGGCCTTAACAGTTAAATGAAGAGGAAGACGTTTCTTTAAATTCTTGTCAGTATAAGACTGAGTCAGTGCTTTTTCTACAGTCGCATCGTGATTGAAGTAAACTTTAAATCCAGGTCTGATTTTCTTCAAATCAAAATCGCGGGAAAAAAATAGTTCAAGTTCAGATCCCTTGGTAGCGACATCGTAAAGCATTCCACCGAGTTCAATTTTTCTTCCATTAATAGTACTGGCGAGAAGAACTCCATCGCCTTTTTTTAATTTAAGATAATCAGATTTTATCTTAATTGATTTAGAATTAATCGAAACAACACGGCCAATTTCAACTCCCCGATGAGCACCATAAGTTCCATCAACCAACTGCTGATGATCGACACCATCAAGCCAACCTGAAAAAAATCCGCGCGAATAAGTCAGTCCCATTTCTCGTTTGGCGTCTTCAATATTTTTTTGAGTAAAGGTTTTTTTATTAAGTTTTTTATCAATGGCTTCGCTGTAGTTTTTAGCTGCAGAAGCAACATATTCTGGAGTTTTTAAGCGACCTTCGACTTTAAAACTATCGATTCCTAAATCAACTAGCTCAGGAATCTGAGAAATACCACAAAGATCTTTTGGAGACACCAGGTATTTTTTATCTCCTAAATCATGATTCTTTCCATCGACAATCAAATCGTATTCAAATCGACAGCTTTGGGCACACTGACCACGGTTGGCCGATCTGCCCCCGATACTCTCCGAGGTAAAACATTGTCCGGAGTAAGCAACGCATAGGGCCCCATGCACAAAGACCTCTAATTCCCGGTCAGTTTTCTCTTTAATAGCTTTCATTTCAGGAATGCTTACTTCCCTACCCAACACAAATCTTTTAATTGAAAGGTCATCCAAGAGGGTCATTGCTTCGTGATTAGTGACCGTCATCTGAGTCGAGCCATGGATAATCTGATTGGGGTCCATTGCCCGCACCAAGACTGCTAATCCAACGTCTTGAACTATTAAAGCATCAGGGGCCAGCGGTAAAACTTGAGTAAGTAGTTTCACTACTTCCGAGAATTCTTCTTCAAAGATAACAACATTGAAGGCAAGATTTACTTTCACCCCGTATAGGTGACAAGTTTCGATCATTTCTTCTAATTCTGCGACTTCGAAATCGGTCGTGCGCCCGCGAGCATTGAAGTTGGGCATTCCCACATAAATTGCATCTGCGCCATTGTGAATAGCGGCAAGGCACATATTCATGTTGCCAACTGGAAGGAGAAGTTCACTTTTCTGATTCTTTGTCATAAGCTTCTATTATAAATTATTTTACGTTCTTTTGGAGTTCATTATGAAAAAATATTTAATCCGTTTACTGCCGTTATTAATCATTACGATATTATTGAGTTCTTGCGGAATGCAAAGTATCCCAACCGCCAATAACCAGGTAGAGGCCAGCTGGGCAGAGGTGCAAAACCAATATAAACGTCGCTCTGATCTTATTCCAAACTTAGTAGAAGTCGTCAAAGGGTATGCCAAGCATGAGCAAGAAACTTTGACTAAAGTTATCGAGGCCCGCTCGAATGCGACTAAAGTCAACTTTACGGCCGATCAACTAAACGAAGAGACTATGCAAAAGTTCCAAAAGGCCCAAGCAAATCTTTCTGGAGCTTTATCCAAATTGATGGTGGTTGTTGAAAAATACCCGGATCTTAAGGCCAATGAAAATTTCCGCGATCTTCAGTCTCAACTAGAAGGAACTGAAAACAGAATTACTGTTGCAAGAAATCGTTATATTGAAGCAATCAAGGAATTTAACAACCTTGTCACTGTTCCTCCGACCTCTTGGTACAACGGAATTTTTCTTCACTTAACTAAAAAACCACAATTTGCAGTGGAAAATCTTGAAGAAGTGCAAAAAGCTCCATCGGTGAAGTTCTAAGGTAAATTCTAAGGAAAATTCTAATTTTGAAAAAATTATTCGCAGTCATATTATTTCTGGCACTTTCTTTAGCGAATGTCAGCGCTTTGGAAGTGCCAACTCTTACCGGCCCAGTGGTTGACCAGGCACGCTTTTTAAGTGATCCCGCACACCTTGCAATTGCCAACGCTCTTTATAATCTCCAGCAACAACAGGGCATCCAGTTTCAAGTTTTAATCATCAGTAAACTCAAAGATGAGTCTATAGAAGGCTACTCGATTAAAGTTGTGGATGCTTGGAAGATCGGAAAAAAAGGCGATGACCGAGCTGCACTCTTTTTAATTGTGGCCGATGATCACAAGATGAGGATTGAAGTGGGAAGAGGTCTTGAGGGCCAACTCACTGACTTGAAAACCAGAAGAATTTTAGAAGAAGTAAGACCTCTTTTCAAAAAAGGCGACAACGATAACGGAGTAGCATTAGGCCTCTCACTCATGGGCCGCGTAGTTGGTGCTGAATTAAAATTCGACAGTAACGTAGTAAAACCTCGCCATGCTCGAAGTGTGAGCTCATCGCTTATTATTTTAGTACTCTTTGGTCTTATCATTTTTCTCCAATACGTTTTCCCTAACGGTGGAGGCCGCGGCGGATTTGGCGGCGGAGGCTTCGGTGGTTTTGGCGGAGGCGGATTTGGTGGCGGTGGCGGCGGTTCATCAGGCGGAGGTTGGTCCGGCGGTGGCGGTGGCTTCTCCGGTGGTGGCTCTTCGGGTGATTGGTAAAATAATTTAATTAGAAAAAAAGTGAGAAAGATATGATTATAAGTAACAAAGATAAACTGCTCATCAAAAACTTAATTACTCAAGCGGAAAATCGCACGCAAAGTGAAATTGTTCCGATGATCACTCATCATAGTGATATTTATCCGGCAGCTCATTTTAGAGCGGCCATTATTCTTTCATTTCTTTTTTCACTGGCACTTTATTTTTCTCCTTTAACTATCATTAACCCCATTTATTTTTTATGGATTCAAATTCCAGGATTATATTTTGGATATTTTCTAGGTCATTTTTCGTTCATTAAAAAATTACTAATTACTCAAGATGAAATGAATAAAGAAGTAGAACAAAAAGCTTACGAAGCTTTTTTTCATCACAATCTCCATTTAACCAAGCACCATACCGGCGTTCTTATACTGATCTCTGTGATGGAGAAAAAGATTAAAATTATCTCGGATAGTGGTATTTCTAAAAAAGTTGAACAAAAAATTTGGGATGAAATAATCTTTCAATTTACCCAAAAAATTAAAGATGGAAATTTTATTGGCGGACTCACAGACAGTATTGAATCTGTTGCCAATGTTTTGGAAACTTACTTCCCCTCAGTGGGAGAAAAAGCAAACGAATTGAATAACGAGCTTATTATTGAGGAGTAAGAAGCGGAATAATAAGCAGAATA
>JAQTTZ010000056.1 GCA_028710485.1 Bacteriovorax sp.
AAGCAGGATGCGGAGGTTTGGGCGTTCACCAACCCGGATGGGCGGTAGTCTTAAAGTCTTTAAACAAAAATTACGATAGGACATAATCGCTGTGCAATTAACCGGACATAATCGCCGTGCAATCACAATAAAGATTTATTTGCAGGGAGGTGATGGCAACAATTTTGGGGCATTAGAGCAAATTAGGATGCCACCGCTCCTTAAAGCTGGAGATGATCCATCAAACTAAACGAACTTGAATTTTACTTTAGTCCGTACTATACTAAAATTGACTTTACTATAGTACGGAGAAGTTATGGACTTTTTGATAGAACGATCAATAAGTAAATTCGCCTTGAAAGACCTCGATAAAAAATTAGTTTTAATTTCGGGCCCGAGGCAAGTAGGAAAAACTTATTTATCTAAGTCGCTGTCATCAGATTATATCTATCTCAATTACGACAATATCGACTCACAGAGAGAAATCACTGAAAGATCATGGCCCAGGAATAAAGATCTAATTATATTTGATGAACTCCATAAGATGACAAACTGGAAGCAATGGCTAAAGGGGATATATGATGTCGAAGGGGTTAAAAGTCCTAGTCCAAAAATATTAGTAACTGGATCAGCAAGGCTTGATACGTTTAGAAAAATGGGCGATTCACTCGCTGGCAGATATTACTTACTTCACCTTCTTCCTTTATCGGTAAATGAAGTATCTCCAAATAATTCAAAAGAAGTTGTTGAACAATTTTTAAAATTGGGCCAGTTTCCAGAACCCTTCCTATCGGGAAGTGAGGAAGAATCTAGAATTTGGAGAAAAACTCATCTTGATATTATTATTCGTCAGGATTTACTTGATTTGGAAAATGTATCATCGATAAAAAAAATTGAACGCTTAGTTCAACTTCTTGCCGATCGGGTTGGATCGGGAATATCTTATGCAAATATTGCGCGAGATTTAGAAGTTTCCGCACCAACGATAAAAAGTTGGATACAGATATTGGAAGAATTATATGTTATTTATCTCGTTCGCCCATTTTCTAAAACACTGGCCAAATCAATATTGAAAGAGCCGAAAATTTATTTTTTTGACATTGGGCAAATAAAAAAAATAGAATTGCGATTGGAAAATTTAGTAGCGAATCATCTTTATAAGAAAGTGCAATTTCTAAATGATACCATGGGGCTTAATTACGAACTAATGTACTTTAGAGATAAAGAAAAGCGAGAAGTTGATTTTATATTAACAGAAGATAATTTACCTGTTCAGATTATAGAAGTTAAAACATCGGACGATGTTCCGACACGTTCAATAATTTATTTAAAAGAACATTTTCAAGGAATCGATGCAGTTCAGCTGGTTCATAAACTAAAGCAGGAACGTTTTGCAAATGGAATTAGAATCATGCAGCTTCATGAATTTTTATCAGCATTAGAAACTTAGTATTTTTAATGCTTGGAGTGCGGGCGGTTTTGGCCCTCGGTTCAGCGAGTACATATCCAGACGTAGGGTTTCGCTGCGTGTAGTTCGTAACTTTAAAATCTAAATCCAAAATAGTTTAAAAATATAACCTAAGGGCCGTATAGTAAATTTTAGGATAGATCCCAAATTCTGATTTTTGAACCATTGCCGATTTTGCACCTACAGGTAAATAGGTGCCCAAATCTATAAATACATCTTGAGCAAAACTATGCTCGACCAGTAAGTTATTTAAGATTGAGAGATCATTTGCATTAAATAAAAATTGCCCAGTTAGTTTCCAGATTGGACTTATTTCATAGCTCATTCCGGGGATGAGGTAATGGACTCCCTTAAGAGAAACGCTCCCTTCAGTATAAGGCACTTGTGTTGCGAGGAGGAAATATTTCTTCGGATCAATCGTTCCTGCCCCATTGTAATGGTATTCACAATAACTATAAATTGATGATGTTAATTTGTAGTCCAAACCAATTGTTCCTCTGAAATAATCTTGAGATCTATCCCTATTAAGGTCGAAATATTTAGGAAAGACATAGGCAGCTTCAACCCAAGTGCTTGCTTGGCCTACTGAACGAGAAATATCCAGGCCTAATAATAAATTTCTCTTAAACATCAAAAGCATCGTTGAAACGTCTGTTGCTAAAGCATTGCTCTTCATTCTCAGAAAAAAAGAACTTTTGGATTTTTTAAATTTATCACCAAACACATAACCAGCATCAAAAAGACTTAACTCACCAAGAGAAATATTCATCCTGGCAGCATCTACTCCCACTCTTTCCTCTTTATCTAATTCTTGATAAGTAAAGGGAGTTAACACGTCAGTGGGATTTACCACCTTGGCCGAACCAAATGCTACGGGCTGTCTCCCTATGTTTAAATTAAATTTGGAAGAGGAAGAAGAAGAGGTCAAGGACAGTCTGTCCAAGTTTTGAGTTAAAGTCACATGGGAAGTATCCGAGATAGGTGATGGATAGAGAGATGATTTTAAATCAAGTGCTCTATAATCTCTTTTCTGTTGAGTGCCAGCAACAGCAGAGCTAGCAACAGGAGTATTTTGCATATTTGCAGACAATGCATAGGCAACGTTAAGTGAGAACCATTTATTAGGGGCCAATGTAAATTTAGGCCTAAATGTATTTGAGACCATGCCATCGGCCGAATTGCTATAAGGATAATCAATGGCCGAAAAAAAAGATTTATAAGTACCATTGAGTGCAAATGCTTCTTGGGAAAAAAAAAATATCGTTGCAACAAGAGACAAAAGAAATACAAATTTCATCGTGTCACAACATCACTATCAATTATTCCATCTTTTAAAATTATCAATCTCTTCGAGAGATCCATAATTCTTTTATCATGTGTGGAAAATACAAATGTAATCCCCTTTGTTTCATTGAGAGATTTCATCATATCAATCAAATTATTTGCCGTGGTAGAATCCAGATTAGCTGTCGGTTCGTCAGCGAGTATTATATCAGGTCGAGAGACAACTGCGCGTGCAATCGCAACTCGTTGCTGTTGCCCACCAGAGAGCTGAGCAGGTCTGCGATCACCCATATTTGCCAGGCCAACATCTTTTAAAACCTCATTCACTCTTGCATGTCTTTCATCTTCAGGAATACCTTGAATAAGCATTATATATTCAATATTTTCTTTAACTGTTAAGACAGGAATTAAATTGTAAGACTGAAAAATAAAACCAATATGGTCACGTCTAAAATCTGAAAGTTGATTCCCACTCATATTGCTAATGGGAGTTTCATTTAAATAAACCGTACCGCTGGTCGGCCGGTCTAGTCCGCTAATAAGATTTAAAAAAGATGATTTCCCTGAACCCGAAGGCCCGGCGATTGCGGTAAATTCACCTTTTTTGATAGAAAGATTTATTCCTTTCAAAGCTTCTACTTTAACTTCTCCGCTCATATAGGTTTTGAAAATATTTTCTGTTCTTAGAATATCATTCATATAGTGATCTCCATTATTATGTTTTTCGAAGTGCCTTTGCAGGAATAATTTTCGCCGCATAAATGGCAGGATAAATTCCAACTATCATCGAAAATAAAATTAAACACGGTGGATATAGGATAAATTGAATTAATCTAAAGTGAGGGTAAATCTTATCTCTAAAAACGACATGGGCGTATTCAATTCCTCGGTAATCAATGCCATAATGGGAACTGAAATAGATGACAATTACACCGAGGGTAATCCCAATAACAGCACTGATAAGTGCCAACATAAGTGCTTCAAAAAGTATGATGGCCCCCACTATTCCAGGTCTGGTTCCAACTGCTCTCAATACACCAAACTCAAACATTCTTTCGTAGAGAGACATAAAGATAGTATTCATAATTCCGAGAGCAATAATGCTAAAAAGAATGAGTGCGAGAATACTGAGGGAAAACTGAGTAAAGTGTAAAATAGCATCTAATTCTTTAAACATTTTATTCCAACCAAGCATCTCATTTCCATTTTGAGAATACTTTATTGCAAATGGAAAATTCTTTTGTGCTGGCAAATTTATATCTTTAAAGTTTATGGCAATTTCATGAATGTCATTTCCAACGTTGAAAACTTTTTGCGCCGAAGTGATATTTAAAAATATGACATTTTCATCCATTTCTCTAATACCGAAAGAGAACACACCACCAATACGAAACATTTCTTGAGATAGATCTCCTGAACCAGCACGTGCAACAGTAAGCACGACTTTATCACCAACATTGATATTTAGATTTTCTGCAAGTTTTTTACCTATTAATATTTTTTTATCATCTTGAGCATCTAGATAATTCCCTTTGATCATATTGTCAGAAATTTTAGAAATGTTTTTTTCCATGACAGGATTAATGCCGTAAACCAGAATATTATTTGCATCAAAAGTAGACGTTAACATTCCGTAGCCGACAACCCTGGGGGCAAAACTTTTGATTGCGTCTTCTTTACCTAAATCAATTAAAAGTTTGTTATCAGCATTAGAAATTACTTTTTCCACTTCAAAATTTTTAACAAAACCTTTTTGATGTATTTGAGCATTGCCAGAAAAGTTTTCAGTAGCTGCTCGAACCATTGTTTCGCCCAAGCTAAAGATAACAGCATCGGCAAACATTAAAGAGGCAAGTCCCACTCCAATAGCAAGACCCGACAATAATGTTCGTCTTTTATTTCTGAAAATATTTCGCCATGCGAGTTTAATCAGCATCCACATTTACAATATTCCCCTTAAATCATTCTCATGGCATCGACTGGTACTATTTTCATAGCACGAATTGCTGGAAATATACTGACAATAAAGGCAGTAAAAAAGGTAACGATCGCAGGCGTTGTAAAAGCGCCCGGATAAATAAGACCGTACATCGTAGTAATCGTAAATCCGCCAATGTCCATCGGAGCAGGGTAGTCTATCCCATGCACCGAAACCCAATAATTGAGAATGAAGCTTAAAACAAATCCTACAATAATAGAAAGACACGCCAACATCGAACTTTCCAAAACTATCAAATTAAACACCATTATAGGACGCGTTCCGAGTGCTCGCAAAACACCATATTCAGTAGTTCGCTCCAGGATCGTCATGAGAATCGTATTGAGAACTCCAATTGCAACAATAAACACGATCACCAATAAACAAATACGTATTCCGCGTTTTTCAAAAACCATGGTATTGTAAAATTGTTTTTCGATCACCTGCCAAGGCAATATGTCAATATCAGGGCTGTCTTTAAAGATTTTATTCAACTCCATCACTTTTGATTGAGCATTGTTATAGTCAAATAATAAAATGGCCACTTCATGAAATCGTTTTTCAAGAGTTAAAAAACTTTGAGCAGTCTTAATATTCATATAGCAGTAATTTCTATCTACAGAATAACTATCACCTTTTAAAATGGCAGAAACTTTAAAAAGATCGTTAGCAACTGAGCCATCAGCTCCTTGTCCTACTAAAACTACTTCATCTCCAATTTTCAAATTCAGGAGTTCTGCTAGCCCTGCCCCCACCATTATGTCATTGTTAAAGTCAGTTCCGTATTTAAGAAAAGTTCCAGCTTTAATTTTTTCTTTTATTAAAGTAGTGCTGGCCTCTTGCTCCGGACTAATTCCAACGATGCGGGCGATGGAAGTTTTTTTGCCTTTCGAGGCAAGGGCCGCTGAATAAACTCTAGGGGACCATGATCTTACACCGCTAACTTTTTTTAATTTTTCATTGATAGAGTCGAAATCATCAAGGGTTTTATAAAGCGAAGGTTTATCAAAATAGCCTTTTTTGTGTAATTGAATATGACCAGTATAGGATTTGGTAAATTTTTCTATTACCGTCCCGTAAGTTCCTTCCGAAATTGAAAGTGCTAGAGAAAATAAAACAAAGCCTCCCACCATAGTGAGAGCGGTGAACATTGAACGACGCCTTTGCCTAAAAATATTCCTAAAAGCAATTTTTAAAATTAACATATAATTTAAATGCGTTTTTGCAGATTCATTTGGCTGAAAATACTTTCATCGACATGCTCAAACTCTAATTTCTTGTACTCAATGATAGTTTTATGCCCAGGCTTATTAAATGGCGTTAGCTCCATAATCGCGGGTATGGTTTTATTACCAAAAGTTTTGATATCTTTAAAAACTATCTCTCTCAATTTAACACCATTATCATCATAATATTCTTGCCGAACTGGTTGGGAATTATCTTTCTTGATAACTACTATAATTTTTCCCCAAACAGTAGCTGTCTTCGCTTTAGGTTTTAATTCTATATAATAACAATCTCCGTCTGCTGCTTTTGCAGCTGCATCTACCAGCTTTGAATCATAATCGTTTAGAAGTGTACTTTCCTTGACTAAATCATCATTGGTAAAATCAGATCCCATCCAGGACCCCATCATCATCGAAGGAGGAACTTTCATCGTTTTATCTATCTTTGGAAAAAAGTTCCACATATCATTTTGAATTCTTAGTGTGGCCACACCTTTATCTTTTTGCGGAGATAAGATTCGAATAAATGTTTTCTCTAATCCAGACGCCCACATATTAATTTCCAATGTCCGTTTCCATTCTGGAGTTTCGATTCGCATTTCAATAGTTCCGAAACTTCTATCGGAACGATAAAGCCTATCAACACTATCAAGAATTTTTTTGATATCAGGTTTTCCATCCTTCGCCATTACATTCGAAAAACAGAACGTACTCATCGCTAAGATTACAATAAAAACATTTTTTTTCATTTCGCACCATTATTAAATTTATAATTAAACCAAGAGACCTTCATATAACTTAAGCACTCTTAAAGTCATACTTTCAATTTTCCACTTCGTCGCTTCCTGCAAGGCCTCTTCTGATTTTAGTTTATGCAACTGATAATCACTTAAAAGGAGTTCTACTTTTTCGACAAATAAATTCAGGTTATCTTCTACCATAAAGCCACCAAAGTCACCGCCCATTAATTCTTTTGTGCCCATTTCTCCAATGGCCACAACCGGAGTTCCACAGGTCATAGATTCTAGTATGACTAGGCCCTGACTTTCAACCTTTGATGCAAAAGTAAAAACATGGGCCATGGAATAAAATTCAGCAAGCTTATCTCTCTCGACAAAGCCGGTAAAAATAACATGATCTTGAAGCCCCAGCTGTAGCGCGTAATCTTCCAGCTCTTCTTTTGCAGGCCCTTCTCCAACTATAACTAGCTTAGCATCTTTATTATTAGGCAGCAGTTGATGTAGAGCATCTATTAAGAATTTTATATTTTTTTCTTTTCCTATGCGCCCTACGTAAAGCAAAACTTTACGATCTTTAATTTTATCGGCCAACCCCTCCAAAACAAAATTATGAGAAGCAGCACTATTACTCTTTTCTTTAAAGAATTTATTTTCGTCGATCCCCGTTGGAATAACTTGAACGGCCGTTTGAATATAATATTTGCTTAAGATTCCTTGCATCATCTTCGTCGGTGCAATCAGCACGTCCGCTTTATTAAATATTCTTTGTAACATAAAGCGAATATACATGCGCCCCAGCCGCTGTGGAACAAATGCCAAGTATGCATTGACCAATTCTTCCCAATTAGTGTGGGCGGTCATAACAATTGGAATATTCTTTTTTTTAGCATAAGAAATTACAATCTTTGCTAAAGAGAATTCTGTATGAATATGAATAATGTCTGGTTTAATTGAATCAAGAGTCTCAAAGACTTTTTTCTTTTCTGATGAACAAACTCTTCGGTTTTCTTTATTGAAAAAAATTCCAGTAGATTTAAATCGAAAAATATTTTTTATCTTATTTTCTTTATCCCACTCAACTGCATTAGGGTAGTCAGGAACAAGTAAAAAAATCTCATGCCCCTTTTCAGTGAACTTATTTTTAAAAGAGTCCATTGAGACAGGGACACCACTTACTGAAGGCCAATACTGATCAGATGCGTAAACGATTTTCAATTCAACATCCTCCTGTGAGAGTATAATTGTTTCCAATTATTCGCCGATACATTTAAGTTAATCTTAACATAAAGAAACCAAAGATCTTATCTTTAAAACATATAAATTGAAGAACTAATAGTTGTAAATTCATAACTATTTCGTATGTCAGGTATATGTTAGCTGTATGTAAGATTAAGATTGAATTCATTTATTTATTTCAATCTTTATATGTAAACTCCTATTGCTACATATAAATTTAGTTCAAAATGGCACCAGTTTTTTGTCTATAAAACGATTAGACATTAAGTCTAATTTGAATATCAATTTTTTAATTTTCTAAAAGTGACAACCTTATAATTTAAAGACATTTCATACTCTCAATAAATGTCTTGGATTTTAAAGTGAAGAATTTTATCTATCCTCTATCAAGGATTTTTTATCCGGTGATTATTAATCAGTTGATTGCTGTGATTGGATTAATAAATCCCGACGGATCAAAAAATACAACTTTTGCGGCATCATGATCATGATGAGTCCTAATTTAACCGTGGTTTGGAATCCAGAAAAGTCAATATCGATACCTGGAACCAGAGATCATTCAAGATCACTTGACTCAACTATTGGTCCAGTAAAACAAAAAACTAAGGAAAGTATCAAAAAGTTCGAAGAGCCTCATAATAAACACGGAAAATCGTTATGAACATTTTGCAAAAAATTTATAGGCCCAATAATTCATTTCATTTAGAAAGATTAAAAACAGATTTCATGGAATTTAACAGCGATTCACTTTTTTTTGTATTTATCAATAAGGAAAGAGACTTCTGGAAGAATCACTTGCAACAATTATCAAAAGAATTCCCCAATTGCTCGATTGTCGGGGCAACGACGTCCGGCCATATTGGAGATGAATTTATTTACGATTCTGAATGTGTCATTACGGCGATAAAATTTAATAAGGCAAAATTCCTGGTTAAGACGTTTGAAAAAATAAGTTCGAGTTCCTCATTTGAAGTGGGTATGCAAATCGCCAAGGTGGGAAACGAATTAAACTTTAAATCGGGTTTTATTATTTCTGAGGGGCTAAATGTAAATGGCTCAAAATTAGTTGAAGGCATCAATTCTACAAACAATAGAATGATTTTCTCTGGCGGGTTATCAGGCGACGGAGCAGATTTCAAAGAGACCTTGGTCTTTACTAAAGATAAATTTATTTCAAATTCATTGGTCGTTATTTTTTTTGATGAGTTCGTTAGTTTCTCCGCCTCTTGCGCTGGTGGATGGAAATCATTTGGAATCGAAAGAACTGTTACGAAGTCAGAAAATAATATTGTCTATGAGATAGATGGAAGACCGGCAATAAATTTATACAAAGAATATCTTGGCAATAAATCGACTTTGTTGCCGTCTTACGGTCTGCATTTTCCGATTTGTTTGACCTCCAAAATAAATAATGTCGAATCGGAATTAGTGAGAACTTTGCTCGGGGTCGATGAACCAAACGGGTCACTTATATTTGCAGGCGATGTCAACGAGGGAGCAATGATAAAGCTGATGAAGTCCTCTACAAGAGAATTAATCAACGCAGCTCAAGAGATGTACAAAAAAGAAATAGATAAAATGACAGACATTAATGGAGATGCTCTTTCTCTTATTGTCAGTTGCTTAGGAAGACGTTTGGTTATGGGGCAAAATACAGAGGAGGAGTTTGTACTATCTCCTCGGGGGTTCACGGTTGTGCAAGCGGGCTTCTACTCTTATGGAGAAATTTCGGAATCACTTACTGAAAAAAAATGTTCGCTCCATAATCAGACATTTAGCTTAACTCTCATTTGGGAGAAGGCCCGTTGAGCGCTCTTCACAGAATACTGCAGAGACAAATGAGAAGATACGGAGTTGATCAAAGCAAAATCCCCAGTGATCTCCTGAATGCCATATCTGAAACTTATAACGATTTTGAGAACCGCGAAGAGCGGCAGAATTTAATTATAGAAATTAATGATGAGGAGCTGACATTAAAAAATAAACAGGTCAATGAAATTTTAGAAAGTTTGCCTGGATATGTTTCATGGATTGATAGTGATCTTAATTATGTTGGGATGAACAGAAATTTAGAAAATTTAATTGGAGTTGAAGACAAAGGCCTGATGGGAAAAAATATTGCGGATGAATCCCCTCAGCACTTCCAGAAATTGATTCCTATTGTTGAAGC
This sequence comes from Bacteriovorax sp., assembly GCA_028710485.1. GTDB lineage: Bacteria > Bdellovibrionota > Bacteriovoracia > Bacteriovoracales > Bacteriovoracaceae > Bacteriovorax. Next base: position 10,082 of record JAQTTZ010000056.1, read on the forward strand.
ATTTCGAGGCAGCGAGAAGGTAAGTGATCAATGTTCGTATTCGGCCAACTACGGCGTTGGCGAAAAATTCTTCAATGTCTACCTTCAGAAAATTTCAGAAGGAAGCAAAATAATCATCAACAGCATTGATGTCACGGAAAACGTTCTGCTGCAAAGACAACTCGTCTCTGAGGTAAAAAGAAAATTGCACAAAGAGCGATTGGTCCTCCTGGGAGAAATAACCGCAGGGGTTGCTCATGAAATAAATAATCCAATGACCGTTGTCCTCGGGCAGAGTCGTGCCATCCTTAGAAAGTATAAAGGAAAAAATAAAGTGGTTGGCCCAGAAGAAACACCAGACTTAATTGAAAGGGTAGAGAAAATTATAACGATGGCCAATAGAGTTTCCAAAATTGTTCAAAGTTTAAAACTTCTCTCTAGAGATACGGATAAAGATGACTTTGAAATGGAAAATCTGGAAAGAATTATAATTCCGGCAATCGATTTATCCAACGACAAACTTAAGCTTCATGACGTTAAATTAACGATAGATAAATATGAAGACATCTCCATAAAATGCAGAGCAGGTGAGCTTACTCAGGTTCTTTTCAATTTAATAAATAACGCTATTGAGGCAATCAAAAACCTTGAAGAAAAATGGATCTCCATAGACATAAAGGTAACTAAGCTAAATTATGAAATAAGGGTGACTGACTCGGGCAAGGGAGTTCCGCTAGAGATTCAAGATAAACTATTTTCCCCCTTTTTTACGACTAAACCAGTTGGCGATGGTACGGGGCTAGGCCTATCCATTTGTAAAAAAATTATAGAAAATCACAAAGGCAATATATCCATCGATAATAAATGCATCAATACCTGCTTTATTGTGAGCCTCAAAATTTAATATGAGTTTGCCCGCAAGGCCGACTCCCAGGTGAGAAAGTTCTACCACTAATTAAAAGCATCTTACCTCATTTTACAAGTTTCTTGGTCATCTAGTAAATGCATCAGATCAATATCGTAGATTGTTGCCTGAGAGAATAACTCGGAAATGTTTTCCCTAGCAAAGAGTAGCATTTGAAGCTTTTTTTCATCGGTATCCAGTTCGGGAAAATTGAAGGAACTTGGCCTTTCGATACCCACTCTTGCAGCATTGGAAATTTTCTCCTCGGTCATGGCAAAAGTCGGCAAATTCATAAAGCAGATAAGAAGTGCCAGATGAGAATCCAATGATATTTTAAGAAAAAGGAAAGAGACTTTTTCATAACTGTAGATATCGGAAAATCAAGACAATCTCTCTAGATTAACCTCACTTCGGGACTGAGCGATGGGCCACTTTTTGCATGTGTCGGCAAGGGCCGAGAGCAATCACTTGCGAGCAGGAGCGATAGATTTCGACCTCTTTTTTATTTCCAAGTCACGTCATTATAACCTTGTGTGACTTGCAGAAAGAATGGTGTTAATCCAAAGGAGGCGTTAAAGCTGACCAAAAATTTTAGTTTGGAAACACAAAAAATGAATAAAACATTCTCAAAAAAATTTTCCTATACCTTCTATAAAATATTAATCAGTTGTATTCTCATCGGACAATATGTGATTGCCAGCGCTGATGTGATTGATAGCAGCGGGATCAGATGGCCTATTCCCGATTGGGGAAAAGCACAGAATAATGAGAATGTTCAGGCAAAATTGGCAAGTAAGCAATGCCTCGATTTTTTTAAATTTTCAACAAAAAATAAAAAATTTTTAACAGAGGGACTCGTTGTTATAAGAAAGGGGACTATTGAATATGAAGGATATGATTCTAAGTATGGGATCAATGCCCCACATGTCCTTTGGTCGATTTCAAAGACGATAACAGGGGCCCTCTTAGGAGTAGCTATTCGCGATGGAAAAATAACTCTAGATCAAAAACTCAATGAGTTTTATCCAAGACCGGATGCTTCAGATAATTATCAAAAAATAAAAATTGAAAATCTATTTTATCTGGATACAGGTTTTCTTTGGAATGAATATTATTCCGGAAATGTGAGACAGAGTCCAGTTCTCAATATGCTTTATGGAACTGGGCATGCTGATGTTGCGGATTTTGCGAGTAGGAAAGAGATTATTTCAGAAGGACCAGGTTATAAATGGAATTATTCAACGGGGACACCGGCCATTACGATGGGAGTTTTAAAATCTGTGTATGGCAAAGAGTATGATGAAATGCCTTGGAAATTATTTTTTAACCCACTTAGCATAAATCGTGCAAGCTTTGAGCGCGATCATCGAGGGGTATTTAATGGAGGGTCTTCAGCATTTGCAACTCCGAGAGAAATGGCAAAAATTGGTTATCTTTATTTAAATCGTGGGATGTGGAATGGTGAGGAAATTCTTACTGAGGACTGGATTGAGAAAACATTAAAAGTATCACCAGGGTATATATCTAATGGAACAGTGATACGAGACATTACAGATGACGGTGTTTATGGTGGTTCAATTTGGCTCAATCGTTCAGTGAAGAAAGGTTTTGGAAAACCTTACCCAACTTCACCTGAAGATATGTTTTTGGCCCTTGGACATTATGGGCAAATGATTATCGTTCTTCCATCTCAAGACATGGTTATAGCGAGAACAGGGTACGATCAAGAATACAACTCTAACGTCGATGAATTTGTTAGCCGTGCTATTTCTTGTTTTGATGACCCAAAATATCCTATTGGCAAAAATATTCCGCCACCAGCGTATTCAAAAAATTCTATTTTAGCGATTTTAAATACATTAAAAAGTGCCTTACAGACAAAAATGATGCAGGCAACTGTTGCTAAAACGATTTGTTCTTGCCACTTTATTTCGGGGCTTGATGTAAATACATGTTTAGAGAGAAGTAATATTCCTGTTGCCAAACAATTGACTACAGTTTTTATAAAAAACAATACCGTTTATTCTGAACAGTCAAAATTCGCCAATTTTTTTCTTAAAGTCTTCGGGCTTGATTCAGAAAAAAAAGCACAAGCAAGTTTTAATAAAAATCATCCTGAATTTGGTTGCACTTTGAAATAAAGCCCACCTCTTATGAAGCAAGACGCTGGCATTTTTTAATAAACAAGTAAGATGTCAGCTAATAAAAGATTAATTTTATTTTTAAATGATTTTTTTTACGTGAGCATTAAGAAGTTCTAATCAAATTTTCGGAGGACTTACTTATGTTGAAAAGAATTTTATCGGTGCTAAGCGCCTTGTCTCTGATCGTTTCAACTTCTTACGCATGCGATATCAATGGAAAAACGGGGTTTCTCCCAAAAAATAATTTGAGAATTTCACAGTGGGATAAAGATACAAATGGCATGACTGAAGAGCGATTCTTGGCAATAGTCAAAAGTGTTTCTGATGTCTATGGACCTATTGTGAGTTCAAAAGGCGGCAATCTTTTAATGAAAAATCATTGGAGCGATGATGAAGTTAATGCGAGCGCTCTGAGAAGTGGGAGTAATTGGGTTGTTAATATGTATGGGGGCCTTGCTCGCCATCCAATGACAACTGATGACGGTTTTGCTTTGGTTGTTTGTCATGAACTTGGTCACCATATTGGCGGAGCTCCAAGGGCCGATCGTTCGTGGCCGGCCAATGAAGGCCAGGCTGATTATTTTGGCTCAATGAAATGCCTAAGAAGAGTTTTCGAAAAAGATAATAATATTAGTATCGTTGCTAAAATATCAGTTGATGCTGAAGCGACTAAAAAATGTGAAATGATTTATAAAAGTAAGAACGAGGTGGCCCTTTGCCAAAGAGTGGCCATGGCCGGAAAATCTCTAGGCAGCGTAATGGCCTCCGTGAGTGAGGGAGATCCAGTAAAATTTAGTACACCAGATACCTCAATCGTTCGTTCAACTTATGATGACCATCCTGAAGCTCAATGCCGCCTAGATACTTACTTCAATGGAATCCTATGTGATAAATCCTACGACCAGGACACGGATTATTCTGATCCTGCGATTGGAACTTGCACCGCCCATGAAGGTTACAAAGTTGGACCCCGTCCCCTTTGTTGGTATAAACCTGGTGATGAAGAACTGTAATTAAGATGCTCTTAAACGCTTAATACTTTTCATTAATAATTCTACCGAAAACTGGCCCATTATTTTTTGATAATCAGGTGATGTCTTGAAGCTCTTCCGTACAATATTGCAACTCTGTAGACTTAATCAAAATTGCAAAGGCTTCGTTTTTCCTGCGGAGCATTTACTTTTTATTTAGAACTTTTTGGATGGCCCAAATATTAGTCACATGGGAACCAGAGTTCCTTACAAAAGTGTTAAGTTCGACATTCTAAACCTCTAAATTTTGAAGATCCTTACAAATAATTTTTGACAAAAAAAATGTACGCTAAACTCTGTGGTGAAGATTGCCGACAAACTCAATCATTGTCATTAGGAGAACCCATGAAAAAAATATTGATCATTTCACTGATATTAATTTCGTCATTATCGCTATTTTCCTGCGGAAAAAAAGATGAAACGACAGCGACGAATACATTTTCGCTACAGGGATCTGGTTCGTAATTTTTAATTCCAATTATAAAAAAATAACAGTCATATTGAGGAAGTATTTATGAAAAATTTCATGAAAGGATTTATTTATCTCAGTTGCATTGGGCTGGTGCCCGTTGCTCATGCCGTACCTGGGGACCTCGGCCTTTCGGCCAGCTCAATTAAGCTGAAAATCTATAAGATGGCGGTCTCCACCAGCCCCCTATGCACCAATCTCATTACCGTTTTAGACAACGGCACTTCTCCTACAGAAGTTGATTTTTTACAGAATCCCAACCTTGGCAGTGGAACCCTGGCCGATGGAACTTATCCTTGCATCGTCATAGAATTTTCCGATCTGGTAAAATTTACTCCAAGCAATACTTCGACTAGTGGGAATTGCAACTCTGCAACGGAATACACTCTGGACGTGTGCCGAGCTGGCGGCAGCACGAGTGTCCTCATCAATGGAACAACAACCAACTGCACGGGAACCAGTGGGACCAATACGACCTATGGAACTCCTGGAGACGATCGGGTGGCCATGTATATATCGACCGCCACTACTGGTGGCGCTGACGTTTTTAATCGCCCCACAAGCATTGGCGATAATGCGCACGGGTTAAACCTCGGTGCTGCCTTAACTATTTCTGGAACTTCTTCCGGTAAATTTGTCGCCAATCCTGCAGGGCAGGTGTGCGATAACAACACTGCCGCTTGCGAAAGTGGCCCTGGTGGGGGGAATAAATGCGAGATGGGCCCTCCGGCATTCAGCTTTACAAAGATATAATTGACTAAAAGGAGGTACTAGAGTGGGCGAAAGCCATCCTTGTATTATAAGGGCGTCTCCGAGTATTGATAAGTTTTGTAATTAGGGGAATAAGATAATTCTGAGGTGCGCGGTTGCCATGGAAAACGCCCGTGGCAACCGTTAATAATTTATCCGGATTGTAATTCAACGGAAGACTTTAAAATATGGCCTACGGGGCCCCTTCCCTTTCTAGGCGCCCTCAACCACTTTTTGAAGCTCGTGGACGGCCAGTTTTAATTTATCAGTCTGATGGGTTAGTTCTTTAGAATAACCAAAAAGTTGCTGAGAGAGACTGGAGTTCACATGAGTGGCCTGATCTAATTGATGAAGGGCCTGGGCAACCTGATCAGCTCCCTTTGATTGCTCATCACTAGCGATAGAGATTTCTGAAATATTGCTATCGACGATTTTTACATCACCATCGATAATTTTTAGAATTTTCGCTGTCTCGTCCGCAACCGATAGGCCCTGGCGGACCACTTGATTTCCTTTTGTTAAAATGTCACCTACGCCTTTTTGCGTTTCATCGATCACCGATTTAACTTTGTGAGTGGAATCTTCAAGTAATGCCGAAATTTCCATGGCCGCTTTTCCGCTCATTTGAGCCAGATTTCCAACTTCCTCAGCGACGACAGCAAAACCTTTTCCCTGTTCTCCCGCACGGGCCGCTTCCACCGAAGCGTTGAAGGAGAGCAGTTTGGTTTGAAAAACGATATCGTTAATCACTTTTGTCTTTGTTCCGATTTCATTGATAAGACCAACAATTTCTCCGATCTTTTCATTGCCTCTTTGAACTTCGATCATAATCGATTTATTGTTTTCATCAATTTCATTTACGGATCTCATGAGATGTTCGGACGTCTCTCTTCCTTTAAAGGCATTTTCAGCACTTGACCTTGAAAGCCTTGTCGATTCGCTGGCGGACTCGGCCGTCTTTTTAATCATCGAATTCATCTCTTCCATTGAGGCAGAGGTTTCTTGAATGGCCGATGCTTGCTGGTTTGTTGATTCGGACAGCTGCTCTGCTGCCTTGGCCACTCTGCTCGAATTTTCTACGATTTGATCGAACGTTTTTACCAACTCAGATTTGACATTATTGAGAGCAGTGCTCGTTTTAAAAGAGATAAAGATAGCTAGAAAAACGGAGATAATTGTGACGAAGACAGCTCCAGCGATTGATAGCGAAATTCCGCGTTTAAAAGTTTCGTCGAAAACTTTGTCGGATTCATGAGATTCTTTAATGATTGAAGCATAAATGAATTTTAAAGATTTTAAGGTTTCATCTCTTAGTCCATCGATTTTGCCATCAAGGTCTTTTGTCTTTTGATTTAATTGCTCTGTTTTTTTCAGTTCCGGCAGCATCTCGTTTTCAAAGGCCCCAACATAGTTTATGTAGTTTGTTTTAAAATCCTGGGCCCATTTTGCCTCTTCGCCTGTGTCGGCAATTTTAGCAACGATGAAAATGCTCTCATGCATCTTCTTTTTTATCTCGCTTAATTCTTTTAGGGATTCATCGAGATTATGGTTGATTTGAGCATCCGCTGCCACTGCATAGACCTGAGCGACTTCTAAGAGGATTTGAGCTATTTTTTCGGTGTCCTTGACTCGATCCGATCCTTTGTCTTGAAGCGCGCCTAGTTTGTATTGCGAATTAAGAAGAAAGACTATGATCAAAGCAAATAAGAAAATGAGAAATAAAAAACTCGCTACAATTTTTTTCTTAAAGCTCATCGATTCTAAGTTCATCTAAATTATCTCCAAAAAAATTTTATTTCTATTGATCGGTTTTTTTTTTGATAGGTAGAGGAGCGGAATCTTAATTTTAACTCAAGAAAAAAGTGAAAAAAGCGGATTTAAAAGGATGCCCTCAATCTTAAGAGCACCGGCAAGGTTGTGGTCACTGGTATTTGCCAATCACTTATTAAATATTTCCTTTAAATTGTGGCCATTATGATAGGCAATGAGGACATAAACCGCATGCTCTTTACTAAAAAATTATTTAAAGGAATTTTTTTAGTCTTACTGAAGCAATGATTTGCCTAAACCATGTTAATTCAAGAAAGACCCAACGCTTTATAAAAAAAGCTCTGGAGTTAGCATTCTTGGAAAAAATAAGTAAAGGTAAAAACACAATTTATTCTTTAACGCATTCTGATTAAAAAATTAAAAAACTTTCATCACATAAAAGCGTTTGAACTTTATTTCTCAATTTCAAATCGCTCTCAAGCTGTTTCTTGATCCGGATAACTGCATAAATAACAGAGCTGTGATCCTTATCAAAGAGTTTTGAAATTCTCATTAAGTTTAGACCGGTCTTTTCCTTAAGAATATACATGGCAACATGTCTGGCCAGTGCTAATTCTTTTCTTCTCCCTGTGGAAATAAGATCTTCAAAACTTACCTGAAAATGACTAGCTACAACTTTAAGAAACCCGCGAAAATCGTCCTGATGATTAATCACTTTTTTAACTTTTGTTTCCTTCAAGGCCATTTCTAAAGTAATCTCCTGCCCTTTTATATCGCTTGTACTTTTAAATTTATAAAGGAGACTCTCTAAACCATAGACGTTAAAATCGAGTTGGTTCGAAACCAACTCTTTGACATTTTCTGGAAGAATTAAATTTAGGCCCTGGCATTTTAAATTAACAATGTCATAAGCAAGAACACTATTCATTTCAAAAATATTGTGAATTAGGGCCGCTGAGAGTTTTCCTTTGAAGCGATCATCACAGCCATTCAAATCCTTTGGAAGCTTGGAGCCTGTTATGATCAGTTTAATTTTACCAGACTGGGCATAATCAATAAGTTGGCAAAATACTTTTAGAATTTCAACATTGCCTTCAATTTCTTCGATGTCATCAATTAGGATAATTTCGTAAAACTTAAGCGCATTGAGATTATCAATCAATAGAGACATCGTGAAGGGTGAGCTTAGATAAAAAGATTTTTTTCTCAAAATCATCTCATTGGCAACCGCATGAAGAATATGCGATTTACCCAACCCACTTGAGGCCTTAAGATAGATCATATCAAAGTCTGATTTTTCATTAAAGATAAATCTTTTAACGGCTTCAACCGCAAATTGATTGGAATTTCCTAAACAGAAGTTCAAAAATGTTTTGCTCTTATCTACATTCCCTTGAAAATGATAGGCAGAGGTCTTTGCAATATTGTTTTTTGCAATAGAAGTGCGTCCCTGCTTTTCCTCTTTGGATAAATCAGCTAAAGCGTAATCAGAAACAAAACTTAGTAAATCAAGCTGGTGTGATTCTTCATGAGGCCCAGTTAAAATCTGCAATCTTCTTCCAGCTGCTCTATTCTTATTCATAAAACCCAAATGATGTAAGCTTTTAAATTCTTTGAAAGAATAAGCACAAAAACTAAAAGGTCAAACGAATTTAAAACGATCGAGAGATCTTCGAACTTGTAACGAAGCTAAAATCCAATAGCATTTTCCACTCATCAAGAAGATAATATAAATAATCCCTAAGGAATCTGAGACATAATTATTATTGAGGTACTAATGAGCTACGTGAAACATAAATTCGGAAAAACATTTTTCGTAAAACATAAATCCAAAACCAAGAACAAAAAAACACCGATAATTTTTTTGCACGGAGGTCCTGGCGGTACACATCTGTCCTTTTTACCTTTAAAATCCCTTGCAAAAGATCGTGACATCTATATGTATGATCAAATAGGAGGAGGCGCTAGCTCCATAACGGCCCCTAAGCTTTGGATGATTGAAACTTTTGTAGAAGAGCTCTCAGTGCTTATAAAAACCTGGAAACTAGACCGTTTTGTATTAATGGGAGCTTCTTGGGGAACAACTCTAGCACTAGAATATTTTTTGGCGACTAAAGATTCAAGGATTGAGAGAATTATTTTTCAATCTCCTCTTTTTTCAACAAAAGACTGGGAGAACGATGCAAATCATTTAATCAAAGAATTACCTGATAAAACCCAAAAGATTATTAATTACTGCCATGAGATCGAAGCGACAGATTCGAAAGTATATCAAGCGGCCGTTTTTGATTACTACCTAAAGCATGTTCTAAGAAATAAAAAATTATTAACAAAACCTAGAAAACCAAATATCAATGGGAATAAGATCTATGCCCATATGTGGGGGCCGTCTGAATTTAAGGCAACTGGTACGCTAAAGAAATATGAAAGGGTCTCGCATTTGAAAAAACTGAACATCCCCGTCCTGCTTATTTGCGGTGAACATGATGAAGCAACTCCAGTGACAGTAAAAAAATATCATAAAATCATTAAGAATTCAGAATTTCAGATCATTAAAAACGCTTCACATTCTATCAGTCGAGAGAATCCTAAGGAGCTCTTGAAAGCGATAAAGGGATTTATAGGTTAAATGAGATGCATCAGCAAAATGAAGAAATTAAATATTATCGCTTAAGAGGCGAAGAAGGCAGAAAATTTGTCGACGAACTTGCTAATTTACGTATCAATGTTTTTCGTGATTACCCTTACCTTTATGAAGGTGATGTGACCTATGAAAAAAAATACCTTGAAACATATTTTAATTCTGAATACTCGTTTATTTTATTGCTTCAGCATAATGAAAAATTCATAGGTGCTACGACTGCCATTTGGGCCCAAGACGAAGGGCAAGAATTTCGAGATCCATTTGAAAAATATGGACTAGATCCAAAAAATATTTGTTATTTTGGAGAATCTATCTTGCTTCAAGAATATAGAGGACAGGGCCTGGGAAAAGTTTTTTTTAAAGAGCGTGAAGATTTTGCTCGTTCTTTGGGATTTATTAAATATATTGCATTCTGTGCAGTCATTCGTCCTGAAGACCATCCCTTAAAACCAGTAAATTATCGCCCACTAGATGATTTCTGGAAATCACAAGGATTTCATTTGGTGGATAAATTAACAACGGAATATTCATGGAAAGATTTAAATAGCAGTTTTGAAACTTCAAAAAAGATGCAATATTGGTTAAAATCAATATCTATATAACAAAGTCGCAAAGATTAGCGGAAGAGGAGAAAATATGAATGCAACCGAAAAATTAATTAGAAGTTATTATCAGGCCTTCAATGACAAAAATATTGATTTAATGCTGGACCTTTTAGTAGAGGACGTCACCCACGATACGAATCAAGGCGAACGCACTATTGGGAAAAAAGAATTTGTTAACTTCATGGAAGAAATGGATGCTTTTTATGATGAGCATCTTGATCAGATTACAGTAATGACCAACCCTGAAGGGCTAAGAGCTTCAGCGGAATTTGTCTGCCATGGAGTTTACAAAAACACTTGTCCGGGATTGCCAGCGGCCAGGGGGCAAAAATATGTATTACCAGTTGGGTGCTTCTTTGATATTCGTGATGGAAAAATTGCGAGAATAACAAATTACTATAATATGAATGATTGGCTAAAGCAGGTCGGATGAAAATTTCAGTAGTAAGCTATTCACTTTCCTCACAACCATCTGGCCTGAAGGAATGGAAGGAAGATTTATGTAATGAAATAAAATCTTTCATTTCGAATGGATCGGAAGTGATTTTATATCCCGAACTCTTTCTCATGGGGCTTAGCGATTATTTCAAGGCAGGGCCCAAAGAGCAATTAGCAAAGATCTCAACCTATATTGAAAAGGATTTATTGCCTTCACTTGAATCCATCTTGATAGGGCATAATATTTTATTAGTATTAGGCACAGGCCCTCGCTTTTTTAATGAAAATTATTACAACTCAGCTCCATTGTGGATTGATGGCCGTTGGATTTTTCAAGATAAGCTCCATCTCACTCCTTGGGAAAAAGAATTCATACCAGGAAATTCGATTCAACTCATTTCTTTTAAAGGTTTGAAAACGGCAGTCATTATATGTTTTGATATTGAGCAACCAGGACTGACTTTAAAACTTAAAGAGCAAGGAGTTCACTTTGTTCTCGTTCCCTCTGCAACCATAAATAAGAACGGAAACCAAAGAGTCAATCGCTGTGCCTCGGCAAGAAGCGTGGAACTAGGAGCTGCCGTCCTCACAGTCCCTCTAGTTGGTGATTCAGCATGCGATCTGGTTGACCATAATGAAGGAAGACAAGCACTCTTCTTACCTCCGCAAGAGATAGTTCAATGTCAACAAGAGATTTTTTCAGATTACTCAATATCGAAACAAGTGATCGCATATTATTTTGTCGATGAGGAGCTTTTAGTTAAAATCAAAGTCGCTGATGATGAGACCAAGCCTTATTTAACTAAAGATAATTCCAAGATTGAAATTATTAAATTGTAGAAGGTAAGAAAAAATATTTGAAGGAATTTTAGCAATATAATATTCAAATATTTTTAAGAAATTAGTATTATAATATTTAGCCATAGTTTCAGCTTTCCTAGAATCAAGAAAAATATTTATTTTCATTTTTCCTTCAATATCATCCGTTAAAAGTTTTGCAAGTACTGGATGGTTATTATCAAGCGATAGTCAATTCAGCATTATAATTTGCAGAACAAGGGGCGAAATTAAAACTGCCAATCACAACATCCTTCTCATCAAAAACAAATGATTTGACATGAATTCCGAAACGGGCATGAGAGATTTTTTCATTCATTGTTTTTGGTATCAGGCCTTTAAAGATAAAGGATCTAATCCTTTATTGATCCACTTTTTAACAATCTCATCGGAAGGCCGGATAGAGAAAAGAGATATCAATTGAGTGTAAACTGGTATGTTTCGAGAAGTATTTTACATTTATTTTTGTAATATAACTTTTAGCTATCGTTATGATCTATGGAGATTTAAATCCAAGAGAGATTAGTTCAATTGGCAAACAGGGGAGAGAATGAGAAGACTTGTAAAACAACTATCTTTTTTATTCCTTGTATTGGTAGGTATTATGAGTTCATTACTTTTGTCTGCGCAAAGAAACTTAATTTTTTACCCAGAAAAACTTGCGCAGAATTACCAATATCAATTTAAAACATCTTTCAAAGAGCTAAACTTTATTCCAGAAAATGATGTCCAAATCAATACGCTATGGTTTAAAAAAGAAACCCCCAAGGGAGTAATTTTCTATTTTCACGGGAATGCCGGTTCCCTTTCTAGTTGGGGGCATATTGGTGACATGCTTTCAGTTTATAATTACGATGTTCTTATCTGGGATTATCGCGGATATGGTAAAAGTACAGGTGAGGTTACAGAAGAGAATATATTTTCTGATTCAGAATTTATATATAAAGAACTTTCAAAAATCTATAGCGAGGACAGGATTATCCTTTATGGTAGATCAATTGGATCTGGGCCTGCATCTTTTCTTGCCTCAAAATTTAAACCGAAAGCGCTTATCCTGGAAACTCCATTTTATAATTTGATCGAGCTGGCAAAAATTCATCTTCCCTTAGTTCCTAGTTTTCTTCTGCAATTTAAATTTGAAAATAATCTTTATATTAAAAATTACCAAGGACCGATATTTATAATTCACGGTACAGATGATGAGATTATTCCAATCGCACAGTCGGAAAAATTATTTAAAAATTTAACTACGGTTAAGAGCTTTATCAGAGTTGAAGGGGGTCATCATAATGACCTTGAAAACCAAAGGGAGCATCGGGAGTTTTTAGATAAGATTTTGCTTTAGCTAACGCCTGTCGACATCATGTCCTGTGAATAACAGAGTGACGAATAAAAAAAATAAAAAGCTC
>JAQTTZ010000057.1 GCA_028710485.1 Bacteriovorax sp.
CATCTGAAAAACCATAATGACGTGACATAAATACATACCTTTCGCCCCCTTTAAATTATTTTAGAAGAGGCGACATGTATCCTGACATAGGGGGTAAGCTCCCATGCCCTCAACATATCTGCTCACTGTAACCTTATTAATATCAAGCTTAGATAAATTTGAAGATAGCAATGTCTCCAAATAGGGATAGAGACTCTCACACTTTACAAGTCTTGGTAGATCTCCGAGTTTCGGATTTTCATGGTAAGAGTAATTTATTAGAGTCGAAAAAACTTCTTGAGGATTTAAAATATTTAATTTTGGATTACTAAAGATGTTTTTAAATTTTTTAAAATCTTCTTCTTTACATAAAAACCATATTTCTGAAGCAAGCAAATGGACACTTTCACTATCTGAGACATGATCGAAATACCATGTTGGAACTGAAAATGTTTGATTGATGAAACATTGTAATGGTGTACCCTCTTGTGAGCTACGTCCGTAGGGACAAGAAATCATAGATTTAGGGTTAACACCAGCGTTTAGCAATAATACAAATATTGTTTCATTTGATAGACTATAGGCAATAGGATTTTGGAATTTGGGGTCGACTCCATTTTTTAAAAAAAATTCAACAAGGTCAGCTCTTTCCATTTTGACTGATTGAAGTAGGCCTGCGGAATGGTTTTTGATTTTTAATCCTAAGTTTAGCAAGTTTTGTAAAAAATCGAAGGGAAGATAACTTCCAAGCCTTAAATATTCTTCTATAAATTCTTCGTGAAGGGAGGAAATGGTGTAATTAAAACATTCCTTTTTAATTAATTTTAACAATAAATCTTCAGGACATTTTTTTGTAAGTCCTGCAAAGAACGGTTCATGAAAGTCGATGTTCACATTTTCCCAGACAGAGAGGTGTGTTATCGCTCCCGCATTTACAAGAAGTTCAACAATCTGGGTATTACAAGAAAGAGTTGCAAGTCCCAGTGGCAAGAGTCCATCCTCATCGTAAAAATTAGGATCAACATGTTCAGTTTTAAGGATTTTTGAAACCTCAGTAACATCGTTTTCACGAATAGATGTCATCAATTTTTTTTGTGCTAGATTTAAAACATTTGTTGACTTTTTCCTTGGATCAGTTGGTTCAACATAGGCACACTTGTCTGGAGTATAAACTCTATTAGTTTCAATACATGTCCAGCCATTATGATCTGTTGAACATGAAGCTGATTCCATCGTAATAAAATAAGGGCCTGTGCAATAATTATGGCATAATTGAAAATTTAATAACTTGCCTGAATTTAGAAGTCTAGTTTAAAACGATTGATACAATGAGAAAGAATACCAATAAGCTTTTTCAAAATGTCTTGGATTTTGCGAAAGGAATATTTTTTACTGTGAAGTTAGGACGTTGTGATTTTCCACATTAACGTAAAGACGGACACCGCAATATCCATTAGGCAAGCTTCAAACAATGAGCATTCATGCAACTTCTGACAAATGGCGATGAAGCTTCATTGGTTTGTCGTAGATAATAAGCTCTAGCAATCGACTCAGAGCTTGTATTAAAAAATATATTCAAAGATCATAGGGCCTCTGCGGAGGCCTTTTCATTTCTTGTGATCAAAGGTAAAGACTTTCCATATAGACCCTCAAAAAATGAAAGGATTTTGTCGTTTCTGGATCGATAAGCAAGCAATTGCCGACATGAAGGTCATAATTTAAGCATTTGTTCAATCCAGTCGGAACCGTAAAGAAAAGCGACTTCTGACTTTTTGCAAAGAGAAAGGATTCATTTTTTTGCTGAACTCCGTATCTTTTTAGACTTCTCATTCGTCTATCAGACATAATTAAACAGGAAGGAGTAAATATGGAAAGCCTCAATTCAAAAGCATGTAAAGATAAACGACTACAAAAAAATAAGTTTCTCCAAGAAATTACTGACTATCGAAATGATCTTTTTAAATACTGCAGGAAATTAACAAACAATCCCTGGGATGCGGAAGATTTAGTTCAAGAGACTCTAGTCCAAGCTTATGGCAAACTGGCAGATAAGCATAGTGGGATTAATAATATTAAAGCTTATCTTTTTAGAATGGCCACTAACCAATGGATTGACTGGTGTAGAAGATCGAAGGTTCAATTTAATTCAGAACTACTACCAGATGAACCATATGTAATGGGAAATTTTTATGAGATTAAAGACGCCATCGACTCTATGATATATTTTCTGGCCCCAAAAGAAAGAGTAGCTTTTGTTTTAAGTGAAGCGTTTGAAAGTAAGAATGAAGAAATTGCTGAAATTTTAGGTACAACAGAAGGAGCTGTTAAATCAGCACTTAATCGCAGCCGAGTAAAATTGAAATCACTTTCAAATACCAAATTTGATCACGTTCCTCGCAGAACTAGTAACCAAGAAAAAATTGTCAATATGGCCGTTGATGCTTTCAATCGAAGAGATTTAGATAGCTTCAGTAAATTATTTGTTTCCAATGCTATCGGAAACGCCCCGGGTTGCTTCTTTGAAACTAATCTTGAAGAAATCAAAAACGGAAGTCTATTTTATACGATCAACACCCCCGATGGTACGCCTCAGTCATCTGCAATGAAGGCAGAAAAAGTTGTTTTAAATGGTGATGTCCTATTTGTCATTTTCCATGAAGAAATTGTTGATGATGTTTGGAAATTTACAATCGAAGATGACAGCATCGAAAGATTTGACTGTTACTATTGCTGCCCTGAAGTTTTGAGTGAAATAGCTACTCTGATTGGAAAAAAAGTTAATAGCCATGGCTATTATTATGAACAAGGATGAAAACGAGAGTTTGAAGAATTAAACTTAAATAAATGGAGAAAAAATGATTAAGCTTTATGGATATGGGCCAACTCGGTGGTCAAAATGCATTTGGATGGCATCAGAATTAGGTATCACGCTTGAAGAAGAGAATGTTCAATACACTGGTGATGGCTTTGGTGATGAAAATTATAGAAAAATTCACCCATTTGGACTTGTTCCAGCACTACAAGATGGAGATTTCACTTTGTTTGAATCCCAGGCAATAATTAATTATTTGGGTGAAAAATTTCCAGAAAAATCGCTCGTTCCTAAATCCGGAACTTACGAGAGGGCGTTATATGATCAATGGACTTATTTTTGTACTGCCACTCTAGAATTTCCACTAACCAGCTGGTTTAGGCATTCATTTATTTTTGATGAAAAAACAAAAAACCAAGTAGAAATAGATAGGGCTTCCGAAGAATTGAAAAAACAGCTAATTATTCTCAACTCTGTATTGGAGAATAAGTCGTTTTTGGTTGGTAATCGGTTTACTGCAGCCGATATTTCTATGACATATACTTTAAATTGGGCCACTGGATTTGGTTTTTTAGAAGGCAATAACAATTTGAAAAATTACACGGAAACTCACCTCAAGAGAGATGCTTTTCCAAAGCATTTGTATGAATAGAGGTTCTATATGTCAATAATGTCATCTTCAATTTGTTATGTTGAAATACCGGCACCCGATATTGAGAAAGCGCGAGTTTTTAATTGGGAAATTCTAGTCCATGAATAAAGAAATTACACATAGCTTTCATTTTTCCTGCGAACCAAACGCTGTTCTTTCAGCACTTATAAAAGTAGAGCATATTCAGAATTGGTGGACAAAGGATGCATCTTTCATAGAGGGAAAAGGTGTTTTTCGATGGAGGGAGTACGGCTGGGTTGTAGATTTGCTTTTAGATAAATCAAATGATGATCGAGTTGTTACTTGGAAATGCTTGAGATCAAACATGCAAAATACTGATGCATGGGAAGGTTCAACAATTTCGTTCGAACTAACTAAAGAAGAGACTGGAACAGAACTCAAATTGAGACACTTCAACTATAAGAATTCCCCATGCTATGATATTTGCTTTGATGGGTGGGCATTCGTCGTTGGAAATAGTATGAAACATTATCTTGAAACTGGGAAGGGGCTGCCATACGTGGCCGACTAGCACTACTAAAGCCAATGACTGACAAAATTGAGAGCGAAGAATTTGAGTACAAAATAGAAGGCTGGGAATAAAAATCCTGGCCTTTCTTTTTGATTTTGGTCGGGAAGACGAACAATTCATGTAATTTCAAGCTTGCCCAACCATTAGCCGTAGATGACAACTAATTATTGTCATGTTACTTATTTAGGATGTTTACTTCATTATACTTCTATCGAGTACCAAAAAAAAATGTTGATTTATTTCTCAATATTCAAAAAAAGTCGTCTGAAATTTACAAAAAATATGGTGCTATTGATGATTGGACATTTGGCCCAGATAATCTTAAGGAAAAATATGGCTGCTCTTCATTCTTGAAAGAAATTTCACTTCTTCCAAATGAAGAGTTGTTTTTTTCTTTAAGTCTCTTTGAAACTAAAGATGAACACGATCGGATTATTGCTTTAATAGACTCGGATAAAGAAATTTCTAATCTTTACGAAAAAATTTCAGAATTGATTGATATTTCTAAAGTGGTACGCGGTGAATTTAATAGATTAATTTAAAATTACCTTTAAAATTTGGAGGAAGAAAATGATTAAGCTTTGCACGAGTAGAGGTTCTATATGTCAATAATACCATCCTCGATTTGTTATGTTGAAATACCAGCACCCGACATTGAAAAGGCGCGAATTTTTTATAGCTCTCTGTTTAATTGGGAAATTCTACAAAGCGAGCTAACCGATCAAAAATATTATATGTTCAAGACTGGAGAAAATTCACTCATGGGTGGTCTTGACTCTACCAAGAGTGTGAGCGATCAAGGCGTCCTGCTTTACCTGAAAGTTGAAAAAATTATCTCTACTTTGGAAATGATTGAGAAATCTGGGGGGAAAGTAGTACGGACTAAATTTGAGATAGGTGGCGGTTACGGATTTTCGGCAGTATTTGCAGATCCGAACGGAAATCACCTCGGTCTTTGGTCCGAAAAATAAGATAATAGCACTAAGATGAATTCCACTCGTCATTTTTAAAGACGAAGACTTTTAATAAATCCTCAAAAGCGCCAGAGATCATAAAAATCTCAGGCGCTTTGATTTTGTTAACTACTCGGAAGGAGCAACGGAGTGCCCCATTTACTAACTTGAGATTCTTTAAATAAGATGTAACTGAGCAACCCTAAGAGTTTTTATGACTCTTGGAAGCTGCCCACTTGAAGCCGTTAAAGCTGCTAGCATGGCTGAAATTGAAATTAATTTGTCGATCCCCATCAGATTACTCCTTCCTTTTTTTTTCCCCCATGATCAAGCGCATAGAGGCGAACTTTAATGGACGACTATCCCATCAACATTTCTTCTATGTAGACTGTTCTTTTTTTAACTTCTCATTGCTGCAATAACGAGACTCCACCTTGAATAAATCCAAAATCTCCCCAAGAGTAGCCATTTTCTTTTTCCCATTTTTCAATTTCTTCAAAGTAGATGTCTTTATGAAGCGCTTTTAAGACTGCCGATTTTTTTATCAATTTAGGCCAAGCACCTAAGGAGTGAGCTTTGCAAAAAGTCACAGAGGACTCTTTAATTAACAATTCAATAACTTCTTCAGTTACGTATTGTCTTAAATCATTTTTTTGCTCTTCAGTTATTTTTCCAAAACTTAAAGCCTTTCTAAAAAGGTTACATTTTTCAAACTCCCAGGAAGTATATTCTTGAATAATGTGAACAATGTCTTCTTGATAAATAATGACGCCAAAATTTGGTTTGAGATATTCATTTATTGAAGCTGATAAACAATTATAATGAAATCCATTGATCTTAGCTATTGGATAGCGATCGATAAATTCACGCATGAATGGTTTAGTATCTAAATTGTCTGGTCGAAAAATGGCTTCAATATTTAAAAGATCCTGAAAATTAAAAATCTCTTGGGATTTGAGATAATCACTCATCATTTTGTTGGCACTATCATCCTTATAGTAATGACTATCGAAATGTTTTGCGACTAATGTATTACTCGGAATGCAAAACGAAAAAATTTTATCAATGTCACCTTTTCTAAATTGGTCCAAAATTAATGGGTCGCTATCATTGATAGAGTCATAATCAACATCGCTTCCGACTCTTGCATGAACATTTTCGATGATATCGATGATTGGTAATTTAAAAGCCTCTATTCGACCTATCTTTAAATTACTTGTTAACTTTCTACAATAATCGATAAATTTCTTTCCATTTTTAAATTCAACATCAATATGCAAATCAAAATCGGTCATCACAAATCTCTCTGGACTTAAATTAAATTTGCTAGGATCAAAATCACTCCAACCCAAAGCATAGAGAGATAAAAGAGCAGGAGCTGTTCCTCTCGTTGAGCCTAATTTAATTCCTTCTTCATTGGCAAATTTCAGACATTTTTTTAATACTTCAAAGAATTCTCGCTTTTCTGCCGTATCAAAAAGAATATCTTCTCTTTTAAGATATTTTAAATCGTCGTGATTGACTGGACGCTTTTTCTTTAACTGTTCTAACACTTCACTCTTAATTACTTCCACAAAAGATCTCCTCTGGTTTAATTCTAAAGGTTGTCCTTTAAAAAAGTTTTTTGTGGCAAATAGCTGAGTCTCTACTTCGTTTTTGCTTTTTGTAAGCCTTTGAACTTCTTCCTCGATACTTTGAAGCTTTGCATTTAATTTGGTATTCAAAATTTCTTCTAACTCTGATCCTTTAAAATTTAAAAAAGAATTTATTTCTTCTAATGAGAAGTCCATAATCTTATATTTTTTTATTTCAAGAATTTTTGTTAGAACATCTTTTGAATAATAACGATAACCATTTGATCCACGTCGACTTGGGGTGATCAATCCCACTTCTTCGTAATGGCGCAAAGTTCTTGGCGTCAATTCTGTAAGCTTTCCAATTTCACTGATTGTGTACATCAACGAATTCCTCTTCAATCTATTAAAACCACTAGTTCAGCATAAGGCCTTCCGTAGAGTCAAGGTCAACATTGAAAGAGACAAAATTACAAATTGATAAAGCACTGAAATTAAAAAGACCAAACAGAGCGCCCCGAATCAAAAGCTACCGTTGAAAAAGTTAGGTAAAGGTTATTTCAAAGAAGCTAGCGGCAAAATTAAATTGTCCTCAAAAAATTTTGCCTCACCACTTTTGAATACCAAATCCCTCTTTTCGCTTTAGTCTGAATCTTTTGGCCATTTAAAATATCGGCAATTTTTTGATAACTTAAAATTAAATAATATATTTTACGAATGCTTGATATTGCTTGAATGAATCAGAGATGAGCTGCTCAAGTTATTTCTCTTAAACCAACGGCTGAACTCTTGGAATTTCTACCACGAAACTGGTGTGCTCGGAGTGTTCGTCATAATAGATTTTTCCTCGATGATTTTCAATAATTTTAAGAGAAATGGAAAGCCCAAGGCCCGTGCCTTTTCCAGAAGGTTTAGTCGTATAAAAACTATCAAACATATTCTTTAACACTTCTTTTTTTATTCCAGTCCCCGAATCGGTAATACGAATAACAATCCATTGCTCACCTTCCTTTTCAACAAGTGCTGGAAGAATTTTTATCCATCGCTCACTTAATGGTTCAATAGCATCAATGGCATTGTTAACGATATTGATAAGAACTTGCTCCAATTCAATAACCCGGCAACACAAATCACACTCAAGAGGTGTCACCTTTATAGAGATATTAAACTTGGAAGCCTTCAATTGGGTCAAATAAAGAGTGTCATCAAGGATTTTTTTAAAAGGTATATTTTCAAAAGGATCTCCACTTGATTTCCTCGTGAAAACCGTAATGAGATTAGAGATCTTGTTTATACGAGCAGACATCTCTGAAATTTTAGTCAAACGACTAAAGGCCCGCTCTTTATCGAATTGCTCCGAATTGAGATTTTTTCTCACTGAGGAGGCTTCAAAATCAATGATCGTAAGAGGATTTTTTACTTCATGTGCAATTGAACTTGCAAGCTGTCCGACAAAGGAAAGTTTTTCAGACTCTTCCAATTGTTTATTCTGATAGCTATAACGCTTTAACATCTCTCTTTGATCTTTCAGAATTTTAACAAAAAGAAAAAAACCCGAAATAATTCCAAAAAGCCAAAAACCGAGTGTACCCATTAAAATAAAATTCTTATGTTGTTGCAGCTTTTGGTTTCTATTAAGTAAAATTCCATCTACATCCTGAATAATATCCTTTTGAAAAACTTGAAGCTTAAGTACGATGTCCTTAAGATTCACTTTTTTTATTCCTGAAATTTGAGAGTCGACTTCGTCAGTAACAGAAAAAAAGTTACTGTCATGAGGAAAATTGTAACGTGTTCGATATAAGCGTTCTTTATTTTCAGCGACAGCAGTTTTTAGCGAATAATCGATTTCACTAAACACACTTCGTAATTCTCTTAACGATTTTTTCGCGGCGACTTCTTCACCTTCATGAGCATTGGCCAGGATTGAATAAATGCGAGGAAGACGAAAAACAAGGACATCCATAAAATAATAAGAGTCGGGGTCTGGATCGAGGACAAAACTTGAAGAATTGGCAACAAAACGAATTATTGGCCCGTAATAATCCTGGGCCAATAATTGATTTGAAACTTTCTTTCTCTCATAAAAAAAACTATCCCCTTCTCTTAAGCGAGGGATGGATAGATTAAGAACGTTTTTTGTAATCAAGACTTCTTTAATCTCTTTTTTTCCTTTCTCAAGTTCTGTTGAATAATTGGTAACGCTAAGAAGAGAAAAATCTAGTAAGAGATTACCAACGATATGATTCCCTTCTATTTCTAACTGTGTCAGCTGATGTTGACTTTCATAGTCAATAAAGCTTACGTACAACAAGTAAAAAATAGGTATGGATAGAACAAGGCAAACAAGTGAAAAAGATGTGATTACTTTTTTAGCCGAAATAAATGAGGTAGTCCATGAATTCAAAAGATCCCCCTATTAGACAATAGGATATTAGAGCATCTTTCTTACAGAATTAAAATATTGAATTATAGAGAAAACCTCCTTTCGGAGGTTTTCTAATTTTTTACAACCCTGGCTTAGTAATCACATTCTGACTTAATAACAACTTCCCATTCTTCACTAATGCTCTTCCGTTTAACTGAGCAAGACTCTTCATCTCAAAAGTTAATTGAGACATAATTGTTCCGGGAACGACACTAGTTGATTCGAGTGTCACTTTTCCACTCACCTGCCAGAAAACATTCTTTGCTCGCGCTCCACCACTCAAAACAATTCTCACTTTAGGAGCAACAATCATGTCACCCGTGATCTGAAAAATAAAAACATCTGTATCATTTCCCTCGAGAGTCACGTCTGAAGAAATAGTTGCTCCATTAGACCATCTATAAATTCCAGGAGGAAGAATTTTTCCACCAGGCATTCCTTTATAAGCTTCAACTTTATCTCTATCTGTTGGTCTCGCCACTGCATCTCTATATGCTGCGATTAAATCTTCGCGTGCAATATTTAAATAATCTGCCGGATCACCAATATCGTCCCCTGCATAAACTTCAATAAGGCCACCCGCTACTTCTGTAGATGGATTTAAATTGATTAAAGATCTTGTTCCTGGTTTCAGGCCAACTTTCCCCGAAATATTAGAGGTTGGGGCAGAAGTGATCGAAGTATAGGCCATAATTGCAAAACTATCTGCAATGCCTAGATCAATTGTTTTTACTTTGTGATTTGGTACGGGCGCAACTTCAATAGTGGAACCAGAAGTTATAGAGCCTGAATTTGTAACATGTGCTTTTTTTCCGCAACCTGGAGTCAGCATTAATCCAATACTCATCGCGAGTGAAAGTAACATTAGTGATTTCTTCATTATATTTCTCCCTTGGCCAATAGAGACCCAGTCATTGGTTGAACCAAAATGATAATGGTGGAGAAATAATTAAATAAAAAATATCAAATATTGATATTACTCATAAGAATAGATTATCTGTAAAAAGATTAGCGGTTACAGTCCATAAATTTTGCAAGCAAGTTGCTTAATCTTTGGTCTGTGGATCCTTGGTTTCCCGAACGTAAATCCTTAAGAGAATAAGAGAGCTGAGCAATTACCTCTTCTGTTGGTACGCATGATGGTCTGTTGGGATTATAAATTGTTCCTAATTTATGTAAGCAATCAAGTTTTTTAGATTCAAAAGTTTCATTTACACATTTATCCATCTCGTATTCTTCATAGGCTTTATCGCCGATGACATTCAAACATGAAATTTTATTAGAATCAAAAGTTACGGCTGCGCAAATACCCAAGGCCCTATTATCGAAGTATGAGTAATTGCGAATTTTAGATAAGCAATTATTGCGTTCAGATTCAAAAGTCATAGGCTTACAGATTATATTGTAAGCAGTTGTTCTATCGCCCGCTTGAGCAACTCCTACTAATAATGATATCGTAATCAAAAAAGACTTCATTTGAACCTCCTAATAAGTCAGTCGAAAAAACAATAATTTAAAATGAAGCTCATGAAAAGGTGCAGCCCATATCTACATCAACCAACTGATTTCACGATAAGAGCTTAAGTCTTCGGGATCCCTGATAAGGCCGTCTTATAGTTAAACACTATCTAAAATATAGTCAATTTGAGGTGATCATTACAAGATCTTATGCCTAGAGTTTTGGCATTCATCCTGCAATTTAAACTGAGCGGGGGCCATATGAAAAAAACTTTACTTACAACATTTATCGCAGCGTTGATTCTTTCTACGACTGCTCAACCAATGAGTTTTAGTAAGAGCGATATCGATACCTACCATACGCGATTGATCGCTAAAATGATCAGTGTCGTACAACCAGAACTTAATGAGAAAGCAAAAAGTCGTATTGCAAAATCTCTCTATAAGACGACAAGAAAATACAAACTTGATCCGAAGCTAATGATTGCAATCATTGGAACGGAAAGTGATTTTATTAATGAGAAAGTTTCAACAACAGGAGATCTTTCTCTTGCTCAAATCAATACTGAAGTTTGGAATAAAGAATTCGTTCGTTTAGGTTTAAATAAATTAAACCGAAAACGTTTAAAGAAAGATGAAACTTATGCTTTAGGAAAAATGGCCGTAATTTTAAACATCTTAAAAGCTCGTCACGGAAAAAATGATTCAAAATGGTTTGCTCGTTACCACTCTCAAACTAAAAAGTTTAAAAACATTTACAGTCTTAAAGTTGAAAAACGAATGAGAATGATCGCTTCAATTAATTAATTGAAGTTGTTTTCTACAAATTTATTTAAATTTGTTTTTTTCACGCGGTAGATGCTCATTGGTTTTTTGGTTCTCGAATCAAGAATATCATTCAAATGAATTTTAAGGATCTCACCTTTACGATTAACCTCAAGCATTCTTCCTATATTATTTGAATTGTCTGTAATGAGAAAATTATTATTAGAAAGCAATTGAACAGCTCCCCCCTCGGGATTGCTGATAATTCCAGCCCCCTTTAAATCAAAACTCCAAACCGTTTTATCCTCTTGCATATCGACTTCATGAATAGAAGCATTTTTAAAAAGAAGCAAATGACCATTGGGAAGAATTTGGCCATCACTGATTCCAAACAGATTTTTTTTCAATATGCGATAGGCATACTCAATCTTTTTTAATTCCGGATCAAAAACAACAACACTGCCTAGACCATTAAAAGTCACCAACAAATTCCCTTCTTTCATATATGAGAATTTTTTTTCTAAATCATTTTTTGGAATTTCATAGATGGCATTTAAATTTGAAAATACAAATTTATTATCTGGAAAATTTTCATCTGACCTTTTCGCAGGTATAGCTTTTTCAAATGGACCTACCCCCAGCTTTTGATTAAGCTCATCAAGGTGCTCAAATAGATCCCATCTCTCAATGAGTACTCCATCTCTATCACTTATATTGATAACATCAAACCGGGTGTTCTTTCCCTTGAATTCTCTGATATCGGAAGAAAGAAAAAAGATTTTCTTTTCGTCCTTGGAAAGCCTGATCTCATGGTGACCCATTTGAGGAAAATGCACTCTCAATTGATTGGTTTTAGAGTGTAGATCGATCACCTTTCCGGTGATTGAAATCCATTCTCCGTTTGGAAAAAAAGCGCAATAATGTCCTTGAAAACTTTTTATCTGTTTAAAGTCTTGATCCAAGATGCGGCAATCAATTTGAAGATGTACTTCCTTTGGGCCGATGACTTCTTTGCTGCAAGCAAAGAGGAGGCTTGAAAATAATAAAACAAAAACATTTAATGATTTCAAAAACTACACTCTTCCTATAAATACTTTTTCGACTTTTCCACAAAGATAGACTTCACTAAAATCTGAATTGAATTGAACGGCTAATCTGCCCCCCAAAGTTTCAAGGATAATTTCGTCACTCCAATTATAAAACTTAGCTGCAGCGATAGCTGCTGCTGTTACACCAGTTCCACATGAAAGCGTTTCATTTTCGACTCCGCGCTCATACGTACGAACGCGAAGATGTTTAGTACCTATGACTTCAAAAAAATTGGCATTGCTGCCTTTGGGAAAGATCGGACTATAACGAACACTTTTACCATGCTCAAATACGGGATACTCTAAAATATTTTCCACCTCAAAGACGCAGTGAGGAACTCCAGTGTTCATATAGATTGAATGCTTATTTTTGATATTGAGAGAATCTAGTTTAATTGTATCTACATCATAAAGTTCGGTCATTTTCAGGCGATAACCGTGAGTTAAATCAATGGAACATTCATAAATTCCATTCATCGTTTCAAATTGATAAGTATTTTTTTTAGGTTCCAAGAGATCGTGAGCAAAAGCCGTAATCGCTCGTCCACCATTGCCACACATTTCAACTTCACCACCATCAGCGTTGATATATCTCATCCGAAAGTCTGCCTTGGCACTTTTTTCTAAAAGTAAAACGCCATCAGCTCCAATTCCCGTCTTAAGCGAACACAGCTTCTTCCAGTGTTCTCTATTATCTGCTGAAACTATCTGATTGCGATTATCGATCACAATAAAATCATTTCCTGTTGCATTCATTTTAGTAAATTCTAAATTAAATCTTTCCATTATCTATTTTAACTCCAAACGGCGGACAAAATGATACCGCCTTTCTTGGATTTTACTCAAAAAGAGTCAACTTGAAACCAAATTTCTCCAATATTGACGGCATACTCTTTGCTTTATCGATTGTGTCTGTGTTCACAGGCTTTTTTCGAGGGGGAAAAAATGAATTTAAAGCATCTAGTGCTCAGTGCACTTCTTCTTTCATCATCAATTGTTCACGCCGACACTATTGGATGGGGCAACCGACCAGGAAATCCCAACAGACCTCAACAGCCTCAACAACCGCAACAACCGCAAAGACCATCCCGGCCTAATCAGCCAACAGATCCGTGGGGTAACAACGGCGGTGGACAGCAATCGCAAGCTCGCTCGGTGGAAGCAAATATTCAAAATTATTTTAATAACCAAAGTAGACTCGATCTCCTTTTAGACCAATATATTCGTTCTCAGCTACAAGGTTTAAGAATTCGAGACATCACAATCGTTGCAAGTACTGAACAAGGTCAAGGCCAGGCATTTCTCGTTTTGAACGGTCAGTCGATTGAATCTTCTAAAGTTGTTGCCCGCCAAATGGCCTCATACACTTTTAGAGTTGATCCATTCGCCAATGTTGTCGGACAATCACTAAGAACAATTGAACTAAGTATGCAAGGTCGATTCTATGTTGAGAAAGTTATCTTTAATCTGCTTGAAAATTCTGGTCCTAATGGTCCTGGCCCAACTCCTCAACCTTCAGGCCCTCAGGTTGAAGTAGTCAGACAACAACTTGATGAAAGTATACAGCAGGAAGGAGGCCTAGAGCTTTTCAGAATGTTCAACCTTGGGCTAGAAAGACAAGGACAGGCAATCAGAAGAGTTACGGTACTCGCTCGAAGTGCTCGTGGAATGGGACAAGGTTCTTTGATGATAAATAATCAACAAGCAAGCTCATCTCAAAATATTGGCTTTGATTCAACTAGGCTAACTTTTGAACTAAGCCCGGGAATGAGAATTGGTCAAGAGATTCAAGGTTTACGATTATACTTCCGTGGAGATATCTCGGTAGAAGAGGTCTCAATTGAAATCGTAAAAAGAGGTGGCGGACAATTTCCTCCTTCGCAAGAAAGAAGATTTGAACAAGTTGTTAATCAACGTTTATACGACACAAATGGAGTTGATTTACAAGACTTAATGCAAATCCCTTCTCAATTTTCCGATAGACTTGTCGACTCTATTGAACTCACTCTAAGAAATAGCGATATGGGAGTTCGACTTAAATTATGTCAGGTGATCCAGGATCAATACCAGTCTGTAAACTGTGGAGCTCCAGTGACAATTTCTCCTGGATCTCAAGTGATAAGAATAGCTTCAGTAAACTTTGCCAAACTCAGAGAACTTAGCCTTTCTTCAAGAATGGGAATGATTGATATCGATAGAATCGCTATCAACTTCAAATAGAAAAGATTTTTCCACACACACTCCTTGAAAAAATCTGGCCCGAGCAATCGGGCCTTTTTTACTTTAAGTCAAAACTCACAACTTAAAATGAAAATGAATATGATCAACAACCTGATTCATCTCGACGAGTTCACGCTCTTCATCTAGATAGGAATATTTAATGGGCCCGGTTTCTGGTATAAAAAAACGCTGCGGCTTAAAATAAAAATACTGATAACCTGGCAACGTGACTGCCGGATTATTAATAAATGTCACAGCATTGACTCCGAAATAAGTACACAGTCCTTCCGACCAGATATTATTTGTAACAACACCTTGAACTTTATTAAGAAGATAAATAATTTCTTTTGGGCTGGATCCTCTATGCATATAAAGGCTATTTTCTCCCAAATCGACTTTGAAAAATAATTCAGAAATTAAATCCTCATCGTTTTGAGACCAGATAATAAATTTCTGATTTTGAAAAGAATCAAAAAAAGCGGTCCACATCACGATTTGCTTGGAAACATTTTGAAAATTATCGAGCATGATCATAATAAACTTAGGCGGTTCTGGTTCTTGAAATAACTGTTCAATTTTTTCAATCTGCTGCCCTTCATTTCTTACCCGGGAAATTTTCATATCTTGATGCTTTTTTTCAGTGTAGCGCTCAAGAAGTTCCACACATTTCTTTTCGATGCTGAGTTTTTCAGGATTCACAAAGTTTTTTGTTAGAAAATATTTGTTCCACCCCACTCCAAATCCAACTCGCTCGTGAGCGCGAAAATTAAATCCCATAAATGAAGAGTTGAAAGTATTTTCGAGATCAAAAAAGAGATCTACATTGAAAATGTCATGAAAATTTGCACAAAAATGATGTGTTTGAATTAAACTTATTTTATCTCGAGGTCGCTCAAAAGCGCGCGCCTTAAAGGGAAGAAAACTATATGCCAATGAGCAGCCTTCTTCACAAAGCAGATTGATCTCGGCTTTAGGAAATTCTTCACTAAGGGCCATAAGAAAAGGAAAAGCATTAAATGTGTCTTCCAAAAAATGAGGACACTTCACTAAAATTTTTCTAATGTTTGGAGTTTCTTCATTTATTCCCATAGAGTCGGATCCTTAAATCTAAATTCAAATAAAATTTTAAAATCTGGCAATACCGGATCGTCAGGAACCATGCGCACCATTTTTTTGAGTTCACTCCATGAAAGATTTCTCTCCAATAGGTCACTTTCAATTTTAAACTGTTCACAGCGATCAAACTTCTGTTTTGCTTTAACAATAAGTCCTTTTGCACCAACAATATTTCCCTCGCGATAATGAATCATGGCCGCAGCGACTTGAATCACGGCCCAGTAAACATTGCGTACGGGGCCAGGTTCTTCCCGCCAATGGTCTTCCAAGTCTTCATGGCACTCCCAATATTTCTGAGCGTTAAAGAGACGGATGCCCTCTGTAATTATCTGCAAATGAGTCTGATTAAATTGGGACATTGAGTGCTTTGCCTGTTTGTTTTTAAAAGAGTAAACTTCCGTATATATTTTTCTTCTCTTATTCTATCTTTAAAACTGGATTATAGTTATGTCGGAAATTTCTGATCAGATTCAAACCCTAGTACCTGAGTACGTTCGTAACCTACAAGTTTATCAAGCAGGGAAACCAATTGATGAACTCACTCGAGAAAGGGGTCTTACTAAAATATCAAAGCTAGCCAGCAACGAAAATCCGCTGGGGCCTTCTCCATTTGCCATTCAAAAGATGACTAATGCACTCTGGGATACTCACCGCTATCCAGACATGAATGCTTACGCATTAAAATCTTCTCTCGCCCGCCTTTATAAATTAAAAAAAGAAAATATTATTCTAGGAAATGGTTCGGAAGGCATTATGGCCTATATCGCGAGGGCCTTTGTTCAACCAGGACACGAGATTCTGACCAGTGCCAATACCTTTATTGGTTTTTATATTATCGCTCGCAGTGTAGGGGCCAATTTAAAAACGGTTCCACTGACTCCTGACTATCGCTTTGATGTTGAAGCTCTTGCTTCCAATATTACCAAAAAAACTAAAGTCATTTATATCTGCAATCCCAATAATCCAACCGGGACTTATATTAATAAAAAGGAATTCGATTATTTAATGTCTTATGTGCCCTCACATGTTTTAGTTATTTTGGATGAAGCCTATTTTGAATTTGCAATGGGTAAAGAAGATTATCCAAACTCTATGGATTACCGATATGACAACGTCATTACCCTTAGAACTTTTTCTAAGGCCTATGGTCTTTCAGGAATTCGCATTGGATATGGTTTTGGCCATGAAGATTTAATTGCCAACCTCACGAAGGTTAAACTTCCTTTTGAACCAGGGACCATTGCTCAAATGGGTGCAGCTGGCGCCATCCACGATAAACCTCATTTAAGAAGAACGATAATTAATAATCAAAGACGTTATATTGAAACTTTTGATTTTTTAACAAAGCACCAATTCAATCCAATAAAATCGGTTGCCAATTTTATTGCCTATAAAACTGGTTCGGAAGAAGCTTCCCGCTATATGTTCGATAAACTTCTCGATCATGGAGTTATCATTCGTCAGCTTAAGGCCAATGAGATGCCCGATTATGTCCGCGTTTCACTTGGCACAAAAAGAGAAATGAATCATTATTTTAGTGCAATGGAAGATATACTTCCCGAATACAATAAGCGATACGGGAGACCAAAAGCATGAAAATTGTAACTTATATTCATCATCACAACTTAGGTGTCGTTAAACGCCTGGGGATTTTGTTGGACGAAAAGACAATTCTTGATCCCAATTTTGCTTTTGCCTGTGACTTTGAACGCGAAGGAAAATCAAATCCTCGAGAACGCGCCGATCATTACTGTCCGCCTTCTCTCAATCGACTTTTAGCTCTTCAAGAAAATCCTATCGAAATTTTACAGACAGCTTGGGGCCTGAATATTTTTTTAGATAAAGTTGGGGCCCATTCAATGAGAGATGGGACAAAATATTTAATCGACTTATCCACAAATAAAATAACACTCGATGCTCCTCTTGATAAAATTGAAACCTACCGCGATTTTTATGCCCATGAAAAACATGTTGAAGTGGGATTTAAAAAGCGTGGAGAAAAAATTCCTGAAGCTTGGTACGAAATCCCGGCTTATTATAAAGGTGCAACTGCTGGATTCATCGGTCATGAAACTGAAATTCTATGGCCTTCTTACACCGATATTCTCGACTATGAACTTGAACTTGGCATGGTCATTGGTCTCGATGGATTCAATATAAAAGAAAGAGATGCACACAAACATATTTTTGGTTTCACTATTTTAAATGATATTTCAGCTCGAGACATTCAAAGAAAAGAAATGCAAATACGTCTTGGGCCTGCCAAAGGAAAAGATTTCTGTTCAATCATTGGTCCCGTTATCACCACCATTGATGAATTTGACAATTGTGAACCCAATCTGCTCATGACTGCCAAAGTAAATGGTGTTGAATGGTCGCGAGGTCAATCAGGCGACTCTCACTTTACCTGGGCCCAAATGATTGCTCATGTCGCACAAGATGAATGGGTAAAAGCAGGGGATCTCTTTGGTTCAGGAACAGTTGGAACTGGTTGTGGCCTAGAATTAGACAAATGGATTAAACCCGGTGACATTCTTGAACTTGAGATAGAAAAAATTGGCATACTCAAAAATCGCGTGGGAAAAAAAGCCAAAAAAGCTAATTAACGCCCATCGATAGCTTTTTTGAATGAAAAAAATACTTCACGAGCAATGCTTTCGTTGCCAAAATAAGGCATGGAAAATTTTAAAGCATCAGGCATTTACACTAAACAAGCACACGTCAGAATCCCTGATGAGCATTTTGAAGAAGAACATGGAAGAAAAGGCTTCTTCGGAAGAGTGTCTCACCTCTACCACCAACAAGCACCAGTTGGTTGGACTAATATTGAGGGAGACTTAAGGCCGCAGTGTCAGCCTCCCATGTTTACTGAAAAACTTCACAAAAATACATTCATTTCAATTTTAGAAAATGTTGATGTCGTCATCAATATTGGCTTCTTTACTGAATCCTTTAAAAATTTTTATCGTAGTGCTGATTATGATGAATTGCTTTTTATCCACGATGGAACAGGACGGTTTGAAACAAGTTATGGGCATCTTGAATACGTTAAAGGTGATTATATAATCATTCCTCGCGGAACAACTTATAAACTTTATTTAACAACTGAAACGAAAATAGTTAAAGTTGAATCTAACTCTGAATTTGAACAACCAGACCGTGGAATGCTGGGGCCAAATGCCCTCTATGATCAAACTGCTCTAAAGGTTCCAGAAGCGGCCATTGGAAGTGAACAAGATAAGTCTGAATACAAAATTGAAATCAAACGCTTAGGAAAAATAACAACTGTGACTTACCCTTATAATCCTCTTTGCGTGAGTGGATGGAAGGGTTCTGTTTATCCTTTCAAACTTTCTATTTACGATTTCTGCCCAGTCATGAGTCACCGTTATCATATGCCTCCAAGTGCCCACACTACTTTTGTTTGCAAAAATTTTGTTGTTTGCTCATTTGTTGAAAGACCCTTGGAAGATTCTGAAACTCACGGTGTTCTTAAAGTCCCTTTCTATCATTCGAATATTGATTACGATGAAGTTCTTTTCTACCACCAAGGAAATTTCTTTTCTCGTGATAATATCGATGCTGGTGCACTAACATTTCACCCACAAGGCATTCATCACGGTCCTCATCCAAAAGCTTTTAAAAATAGCGATTCTAAAACCTATACCGATGAATACGCAGTGATGATCGACACAAAGTCACCATTGAGACCAACAGAATGGTTTTCTAAAAATGAGAATAAGGATTATTGGAAATCTTGGATGACCAAATAAAGATTATTCCACGAGGTTTTTAACTTTATTCTTAATTTTTTTGCCGGTGCATTGAAGTTTTCCATCAACTTCATGACACTCTTTTTCTTCAATTTTTTGCTTAGCTTTCTTTTTAGTTTTGGCTTCTTTCGAGGCTCTTTCTTGGGCATCTTTAGCGGACTTGCGTTTTTCTGTATCCAACTTGTCGGCTTCTGCGCCTTTTTGATGTTCTAATTTTTCTTTCTCGCACTCTTCTTTACTTTTAGTTAACTCACAAGTTTCATCCATCGACTTGCGTCCTACTTTTCTCAAAAGTTTTTTAGTACTGGCACTAATATCGCTTTCGGGCTTTGTTTCCGGATTATTCCCTTCCTGGGCATTGATTGTTTTTCCATAAAGGCTGGCCAGTAATAAGACACATAATAAAACTTTCATAAATTACTCCTTCTTTCATCTATCGAAATAGTGTGTGCTTGAGCATGGATTAAATAGTACAAAAATGGAATGTGAAACATAATCATAAATTATAAACAAAATTGCATATTATTACGCAATAATATTATCATACTGAGCATTCACCAATTCATAACATTTATCGGCCAAAGCATTTTTATCTGCAAAATCCCTTGCCATCAAACTAGGCAAAACATTTAATTCCACAACTATTTTTTTACATGAAAATAATTTCAAAACATGATCTAAAAAACTCATATCTCCATACCAAAAAACGATATCCCGATTTTTTAAAGTGACGGGATTTGAATCAATCATTCTGTAGTTAAGACAGATTGGTAAAACTTTAGAATGAGAATCGATCGCGGCTTGAAATAAGGGACGCCTAAACCGAATAACCGAAGTACCATCAGTGCTGGCAGCTTCAGGAAAAATAGCGATATTTAATCCGTCCTCCAGGGCCTTCGTAAGTTCTTTGACTTCACGGTGTAGGTTTTTGTGATTTTTTCGGTCAACAAATATGCACCCACCCAAAAGACAAAGATGTCCCAGAAAAAAGGTGTCCTTCATTTCTTTAGAGGTAACAAAGCAACTTGGGAAAAAGCGACTAATGACCATGATATCAAGATAGGAAAGATGATTGCTGACGATGAGATAATTCTCCAGGGGATCAATCCGATGAAATTTTTGTACGACTTTAATTCCAATAATTTTTAAACCAACCCAACTGGTCATCGCAATGACTTTAGTTAAGTGAGGGCGGGCCCTCTCGAAACTAAAACCCGATAAAATAGTAATCAGAATAGAAGCAAAAAAATAAACAACGAGAGCAAATGCAAAAAGCAGAAACTTGATTGCCGCCCGAATATTTCTTATAATTCTCATTAACTTAGTATAGTGAAGTTTGCTAGAGTTGTATCAAGAAAATACGAAGCGAGGATAAATATGACAATGAAAACGTTTGAAACCAATGGAGCTTTCTCCGATAACTATAAGTTTCTTATTGGGTCTATTCTTCCGCGTCCCATTGCCGTCATTTCAACACGCAACTTAGATGGCAGCAATAACGTAGCTCCTTTTTCTTTTTTTACTGCTGTTTCGGCCAGTCCTATGATCATTGCTTTTTGTCCGATGATCAGATCGAGCACCGGGGCATTGAAAGACACACCAATTAATATTTTCCGTGAAAAAGAATTTGTCGTGAATATTGTCTCTGAAGGCATCATTGAAAAAATTAATTTAACTTCAACTGAGCTTCCTTACGGAGAAGACGAGTTTACCTTTGCTGGACTTACTCCTATCGACTCCGTAGTCGTTAAAGCTAAAAGAATTCAAGAAAGTTTAATTCACTTTGAATGCGTGTTTCGCGATCGTTTAAGTTATGGAGACCAACCGGGAGCTGGCCAAATTATCACCGGAGAAGTCGTTCGTGTTCATATTGCAGAAGAACTTTTAGAGAACGGAAGAATCATCACTTCTAAATTAAAACCACTTGGCCGTGGAGCGGGTAATGATTATTTCAGATGCAATGATACCTTTACTCTCGAGAGGCTAATGAGTGCTCAAATTCAAAAATAATTAAATTATCGAATCAGCAAAAATCTTTTACATAATTTTGAAAAAATCTGGAAAGGATTTTTCGACACAATCCACTTCTGCTAATAATCCACCACTATTGGCACGCAAAAATAAATAAGCAGTCATAACCATGCGATGGTCTCGCGCTGTTTTTAAACTCATATTAGGATAGAGCTGGCCTTTCCCATGAATTATTATTTCATCATTATTTTCATTAAAAATAAAATCAATTGAAAGAGTTTTTAGCAGGGTGAGAATTTCATCGAGCCTGTCACTTTCTTTATGGCGCAAAACAGACAAGTTGCTAAGAGTGCTTGTGCCTTCGATATGAGCTGCGATAAAAGCGAGCGTCGGTACTAAGTCGGGAAACTGAGAGCCATCAACACTAAAAGGTAACAGCTTATTCTTAGAACTTACCAGAAGTCCATTTGGAGTCCACTCAATATCCCCTCCAGCATCTTTCATTAGCTGAATCAAACCTGAGTCGGCCTGCAAAGGATCAAGACGTA
This sequence comes from Bacteriovorax sp., assembly GCA_028710485.1. Classification (GTDB taxonomy): domain Bacteria; phylum Bdellovibrionota; class Bacteriovoracia; order Bacteriovoracales; family Bacteriovoracaceae; genus Bacteriovorax. The sequence goes on from JAQTTZ010000057.1 coordinate 21,870, forward strand.
AACAATTCTTGATAAGAACTCTCCCCCGTATAAGCCCTAAAGCAAAAGGATAACTAAGACTGCTAAAATCTACGGGAATGGTATAAGAATTTTTATTCAATGTTTCTTTTAAAATAAATTCCGTCATTTTCAAATAAGTTTCTGAAGCTTGAATATTCTTCAATTCAAAACTTATTGGTAGTGCTGAAAAAGCCAGCATCATCGCACTGGCAAATTGAGTGCTTAGCTTGCAATCAATTTCAAGCTTTCCGGTATTGATCATTTGAGCGGGACCTTTTACCGAAAGCCATGCGTCTGCTGGATTGGTATCAATACTCACCATCAATTTCCGAAGAGGAATAAGTAAATCCTCCATTGGGCGCTCACTCATTTTCTCGGTTGGGATGAGGCGATAAGTTTTTTTTCCAAGCGACAGAAGTGCCAATAAGAAACGATTGGTCGTTCCTCCGTCTCCCGTTTTTAAATCAATGGTATCCTCTGCGGTATCGCTTTCACATGCCGGAAAAGAATTAGTAAAAATCACAGAGTCATTAACATGTTTTATCTTTAGCCCAATTTTTTCGAAACACGACAAAAGCGAGAGAACATCAGTTGACCTTGAAAGATTTTGAATTTGAAAGCTATTACCACGAATAGCACCAATGATCAGCGCTCGATTAGAGTGTGACTTACTGGTTGGCAGTAAAATGTCTTTATTAAATGGAGTTGGATCAACTTTATAAAGTGAATTTTTTAAGTTCATCTTTATTGGTTTCAAGCACAGCTTGAATTTCTTCAAAGGTTTTTCTTTCAACCTGCACGTTTCCGATATCTTGAACCAAGACTAAGTCTATTGAACTTAGTGCGCTTATTTTTTTATCCTTAGATAGATAAGTCATAATCTTTTCAATTGGAAATTCTTTATTAAACCAAGGAGGATTTTTCCCTGGAATATTAAGTGCATTTTTTAGAGCAATAATATCGTTAATGTTTTTCTCTGTTCCAAAAGCTTTAAAAACGAGGGCCATCCCCCACATCACGGCCTCACCGTGCGGAAGATTATAAATAAATTCCAATGCATGACCAAAAGAATGGCCAAGGTTGAGAATTCTTCTGATACCAGTTTCTTTAAAATCTTCAGTGGTTAATTTTTGTTTAAATTCAGCACAAG
>JAQTTZ010000004.1 GCA_028710485.1 Bacteriovorax sp.
ATATCCAAAAGAAAATTTCCGATGAAGTGAACGATAAAGTTAATAAGTACCAACGTGAATACTTTCTGCGTGAACAATTAAAAGTTATTCGTTCAGAACTTGGTATGGAAGAGGATGAAAAAACTCGCGACGTAAAGCGAATCAGAGAAGAAATTGAAAAAGTAGGGATGCCTGAAGCTGTTTTAAAAACAGCGAAAGAAGAACTTGAACGCTTGGAACTCATTCCAGATAGTTCTCCAGAGTACAATGTTGCCCGCACATACTTAACTTGGTTAATTGAACTACCATGGAAAAAATCAACTAACGATAATGTTGATATTGCAACTTCAAGAAAAGTTTTAGAGAAGGACCATTACGGATTAGAGAAAGCCAAAGAAAGAATTTTAGAATTTTTAGCAGTAAGAAAACTAAAACCTTCTTACGATGGAACAATTCTTTGTTTAGCTGGACCTCCAGGAGTCGGTAAAACTTCTCTTGGAAAAAGTATTGCTACTGCTCTTGGAAGAACTTTTTATCGCTTCTCACTTGGTGGAATGAGAGATGAAGCAGAGATCAAAGGACATAGAAGGACTTATGTTGGAGCTATGCCTGGAAAAATCATTCAAGCTTTAAAAAGAGTTGAAGTAAATAATCCCGTTATCATGCTTGATGAGATTGATAAAATTGGAAAAAGTTTTCAAGGTGATCCAGCTTCAGCTTTATTAGAAGTATTGGATCCGGAACAAAACTCTGCCTTTATCGATAACTATCTTGATATCCCGTTTGATTTATCAAAAGTACTCTTTATTGCGACAGCTAACTATATCAATGATATCCCAGAAGCTCTTCTAGATCGTATGGAAGTTATTGAGCTTTCTGGTTATACGCTTGAAGAAAAAGTTGCGATCACCACAAAGTGGATTATTCCTCGCCAGCTTAAAAAACACGGTCTTCTACGAGCTGATTTTGCTTTAAACTTAAATGTAATTAAAAAAATTATTGCCGATTACGCACGGGAGCCGGGAGTGCGTGTACTAGAACAACATATTGCAAAATTATGTCGTCGTGCCGCTCTGGATAAAGTATCGCACCCTAAAAAGAAAACAAGATTTTCTCCAACGATGGAAAATCTAGAAAGCATGCTTGGATCACCAAGATTTCAATCTGAAATTGCCGAGAAGAAAAATAAACCAGGTGTCGTTACAGGCCTTGCTTGGACAGCTTACGGTGGAGAAATTCTTTTCATAGAAACTCTTCCTCTTAAAGGAAAGGGCTTCAAGCTTACAGGCCAACTTGGTGGAGTTATGAATGAGTCGGCAACACTGGCATACTCATATGTTAAAAAACTTCTTCAAGATGAAATTGAAGATGCTGAAGCGGCAATGTCAAAGGCCATGAAAAAATCAAAATCGGGCGCTGGAGTAGATACGAATAAAGTTCATATCGAAACTGAAGATTACCTGGCCGGGCATGAAGTGCATTTGCATTTACCAGCGGGAGCAACTCCTAAAGACGGACCGAGCGCCGGAATAACGATGGCCCTTGCTCTTTATAGTCTTGCGACCAACAGAGCAGTCAATTCAGATCTAGCGATGACTGGAGAGTTGAGCTTAACTGGAAAGGTCATGCCTGTTGGTGGAATCAAGGAAAAGGTTCTGGCCGCTAAAAGAGCTGGAATTAAAAATATAATTCTTCCGAAACAAAATGAAAAAGATCTAAAAGAAGTTCCAATTCTTCATAGAAAAGGAATGAAATTCTATCCGGTATCCCATTTTGATGAAGTTTTAAAAATTGCTCTTAAAAAATAATTTAAAAAAAATTGCATGATTTGGAAAGCCTCCTTTTTAGGGGGCTTTCTTTTTTTAATGATTTTTTTAATAAGAAGAGGCCAGATCTCACCGGCCTCTTTTTCACTACCCGCCAAAATATGCTTCCCCGAAAATTCAACATATTTGATAGTGCAAGACCTGTATCGGAATCTTATTTAAAGGACTTAATTTGGGCGAATAAGTACAAATAAAAAAACCGCCTAATCTAGGCGGTCTTTATAAGGTCTTAAAATTTAAATTGGAATCTAAAACGAATTAGAATTCGTCAGAATCGTATTCGCTGATAGGAGCGTGCTTAATTTTTCCAGCAGCAATCTCTCTAAGGGCCGTTACAACTTCTTTGTTTTTAGATTTAACTAGAGGATCAGCTCCATTGCGAAGTTGTTTTACTCTTTTAATTGCTAGATGAACTAGCTCATATCTGTTTTCAACTTTTTCTAAGCAATCTTCAATTGTGATTCTTGCCATGGATATCTCCTGCCAGCTAGGCGCCTAAAATAGGGTTATAGAACTTTAGGTTATATTCCCAAAGAGCATTTTTGTCAAAGAGTGAAGGGCTTATTTCCCTCAAGAAGTTTAAGACTCAAGCTTTTTATACAGAGCGTCTATCTCTTTTTTATAAGCGTTAAGGATCACTTTCTTCTTTAATTTGAGCGAAGGGGTGATCTGGCCGTTTTCCACCGTGAAATCACTCGGTGCAATAAAAAATCCTTTGATACTTTCAAAGCGGGCGAGCTCCTTATTGGCCTCTTGGATTTCCTGGTCTATGACATTATAAATTTCTGCTTCGCGGGCCAAGTCTTCGTAAGGAGGATGGCCGCTGATTCCATGTTTTTCCAGCTCATCCAAAAATGCCTCGCGATCAATACTGATGACAGCAACTAAGAATTTTCGCCTATCACCAACTACCATGGCATTGGAAATATGTTTTTGGAGTTTGAGGATATTTTCTATTTTTTGAGGAGCAACGTTTTTACCAGCACTGGTTATTATAATATCTTTTTTGCGGTCAGTGATTTTGACATAGCCATCAGTAGTCAGTTCACCTATGTCTCCCGTTAAAAACCATCCTTCCTGGTTAAAGGCTTCTGCAGTTGCAGCTTCATTTTTATAATAATAAGAAAAGAGAGCATGGGTCTTAAGCATAATTTCGCCGTCTTCAGCAAACTTCACTTGTACATCTCCAAGAGGCAAGCCAATTGTTCCTGGAATTTGGCGAACAACCGGATTCATAATACACGGTGCAATCGTTTCAGTGAGTCCATAGCCTTCCAAGATCGTTAAATTCGCATTTTGAAGAAAGGTCATGATGTCTGGAGAAAGTGGTGCTCCACCGGAAACTAAAAAACGAATTCGTCCACCGAAGCGATTGTATATTTTTTCAAATACTAATTTATAAGCCAGATTTTTTTGGATAATTTGGAAAGGCGTTGGTGACTTATCCTGATTAATTTTTTCGTAATAAGCATTTGAAGCTGCTAGTGCCCATTCAAAAACTTTTTTCTTTAAATTAGATTCTTTTTGAATGGTGTCCATAACCTTGCTGTAAACTTTTTCAAAAATTCTTGGCACAGAAATAAGAATTGTAGGCTTCGCGACTAGAAGATTATCAATAACTTTATCGAGTGATTCAGCATAGACACTTTCAGAATCAAAAATAAGATTTAACAAAGAATCACATCTTCCAAGAACATGAGAGAGTGGAAGAAAGATTAAAAAACGGTCAGTGGGAAGGATATTTGTTTTGAGTGAACTGTTAACATTATCGAGCATGGCGCAGAAAGCTTTTTGGGTAATCACAGCACCTTTAGGGTCACCAGTAGTACCAGAGGTATAAATAATTGAGGCGATATCATCTCCTTCACTTTCACTCACCGATTCCTCAAAAAGCTTAGGAGAGTGACGAAGTTCTTTCATTCCCATCTCGGTAAATTCTTGAAAAGTATAAAAAATAATATCTGATCTAAGACTCTTTTTTGATTCCTCAGAAATATCCTTGATCCCAATAATATGTTTTAAAAGCGGAAGCTTTTCTTGGGTTTCAAGAATCTTTTGCATCTGTCCTTCATTTTCAAGAATCAGAAATTTTGTTTCACTATCATTGAGAATATATTCTATTTCGTGAGCCATGTAAGTTGGATAGACAGGGATAACTATTCCTCGCGCGGCAAGAGTAGCTAAATCAAAAAAATGCCATTCTTTGCTGGTATTCCCAAGGATTGCAACTTTATCCTGAGGCTGAATGCTCAATTTAATTAATCCATGAAAATATATTTTAACTTTTTGTAAGTAATCTTCATTGGTGAAAAAATGAAGCTCGCCCCCATCCACCCAGCCCACCGATCTTTTATGAGGAGAGCCTGCAGTTTTTTTTAAAAACATTTTAGAAATTGTTTTGTCAGCAATCATTTTTGCACCTTCATTATATTGTATATTTTAATTTCGGTTAGTTACTCTAAAAACTTTCGTCCATTTATTGCATTTTCAACGGATTAATTAGTGGAGTTATTTATGCAAGAATTAATCTTAGTTATAAGCCGATGTGTTTCCAAGAGAAAGAGCGTAAAAGGTGAAAAAAGCTTTTATCGCTTTCATTTTAAGGGATACTACGCAGGTGAGAAGGTGAAGGTGATTCATTTATTTTCGAGTGGCAATAGTTTATTTCCCGAGCAGTTGAGTAAAGGTGACGATTATCTTTTGTGGGTTAAGAGAAAGCGCGTATATTTGGAGGTTTTGGAGGTCGAATTAATCAAGTATAAAAAAATTATTTAGAATCTCCTCTATGGTAAGATCATCGAATAGGAGATTTAATGATGACACCAACGATAGAAGAGTTAGCGCATGGTGAAAGAAAATTCTTGCATGATATTGCCAACCATATAGTTGTTGCGCATGGGATGTCGAGCTTTGTTCATAGAGCGCTCGTAGAGAACAAACCAATTGAAGCAAAGGATATTGATCGTCTGGAAAGGGCCATTGATGCAATCAATAAGATGACTGCACTTCTTAAAGAAAGAAGAACTTTTTTGCATACTTTTACTGAATAGTTTTTAATGCTAAATACAAGATTGATTATTTGCCACTTAGTTCATTAGCGATTGAATTATTTGTTTTTAAGTTTTTATAAAAATAGCCCAAGCTAAGCCAGCTTCCCATGAACAATCCAATATTATAGCAAAATAAAATAAAATAATGAAGTAGAACAAGTCTTAAGCTTAGACGGCGGTGAGTAATCACGCCGTAAGCCAGAACAGCGAACGTATATAGCAATATGGAAATTAGAAAAAATAAGTTGGGTTGAAAAATCATCAAGAGAAAACATGCCAAAAAAATCAATGGTGCAAAAAAAATCAATTCATTTTTATTAGGCATTAAAAAAAATGTAGAAGCTCGGCATTTTCCACTTTGGATAAGAGCAGCACCAAGCTTTTCTAAGTTAGGTTGTCGTAGGTGATAAACAAAAAGGTTAGGATTATAATGAAAAGTTTTATTGTTTTTAGACATTTCTTTTAATAAAAAATGATCTTCATTTCTAAAAAGTTTTTTATTAAAATGAAACCCTTCATTTATAAAAAGAGTTTTTTTAAACCATAAGTTGCAAATAACCAGGCTCTCTTCGGTTGCATTATGATTAGAGAATGAATTTCGAGAGTGACGTTTAAAGGCAGGTCCCATGCAAAGAGGTGAGGCAAGCGCTCTTCCAATTAATGTTTGAAGTGATGAAGCGTAAAGAGGAGTCTGATCAGGACCACCTAAAACATCCCAAGGAAGATCGAAGTTGATATTTTGAAAATAATTAGTTGGCATTATACAATCATCTTCTAAAAAAAGAACATATTCACCTTGGGCTTTTTTTATAGCAATATTGCGAGCATTGGCCGAAGTCGTCTGGGAGATATGCATAAAGGTAAATTGGCGGAAACTTGCTTTATACTTTTCAAGATAACCTCTATCTCCATTTAAAATAACGATTACCTCATAAGGAATTTTCAGCGATTGTGAACATATAGATTGCAGGCATTCCGTTAATGCCTTCTTTCTATTGAATGTGACAATGATTATGCTAAATTTCATCTAGCTCAGGTTATTTCAAAGAAATGACTTTGTAAGCAAGAATTAGACTGATGAGCTCATTTAACTTTTATTTAACGTGAGCGCTTACAATATCGCCGATCATGACTTTGCCGATTTCAAAAACCGGTGTCTCTTCTTCACTTTCGATTTTGTTTAAAACGCCGATAGAAGATCCTTCTTCGGAATGAAGTACTTTTACTTCACCAATTTTAATTTTGTGATTAAACCTTTTTTTGTTTTCATATGGATCTAAAACTGAAATCACTCGGAAGACATCAAGAACTGATCCTTTGGCCACACCCTGGTTTTTCCCCATATCAATATAAAAGTTTTTACGAAGAATTTCTTTCTCAACTCCCATGGGAATGTCTTGAGAGATACTATAAATAACATAGTCTTTAGCGATCGCCATTGAAGCAGTAAAGGCCAGCGTCACCATGAAGAGGACAGGTAGTTCAAAATATTTTCTCATATTACACTCGCGTCTTATTCAAAGTGCAGTCTTTGAATCTTAAACAACCTATCGGTGAGTGGTTTGGCAAAAATAAGAATTGGCCGTTTAGAAGGAGAAGGTGGAAGAATTTGCCTAAAAAGGTACTTCCACTACTATTTTGGATTTTTATTTAACGCGAAGATATTTGGGATAACTCCAGACTAAATCAGAAGGACGATAATTCTTTACGTAATCATGGTAGAGAATAAAATTTCGAGAGTAATACTGCATAATCCATGGAATGTCTCGGTTGACCTCTTTTTCCATGTTGGTAATGATTTTTTTCTTTTCAATACCATCGGGAAGTATAACTAGGCGATCATACATTTTGTTAAATGCTTTATTCGTATAAAAAGAGGCATTTGGTCCCGGAGGATAGTTTGTCGATACGAGAAGCTGTAAAACGTTCTCTGCATCTGGATAATCGAGAGTCCATCCGTCTTGAAAAAATTGTAAACGACCAGTGCGCGATTTTTCTAAATATTGTTTGAAGTTATTTTTAACAATTTTAACCTTGATACCAATTTGCGAAAGCTGTTCCTTAAAAAATTCAGCTTGATCGTTGCTGATTTTAGATTCAGCTCGTGTGTCGTAGACCAATTCGGGCATGTTCTTGCCGTTTGGATAGCCGGCCTTCGCTAAAAGATCTTTGGCGACTTCTCGATTGTATTCATAAGGGAGAGTTGCCGAAGGATCATAACCAAAAATTCCTGGAGGAAGAATTGAGTTCGCCTTTTGACCGGTATTATTGGTGAAGAGTTGAATGTATTTATTCATGTCGATGGCGTGGGCGATAGCTGCTCGCAGATTGAGATTTTTCCCAACCAATGGATCGCGCATATTGAATGCCAGCCACCAGTAAGTAAGGGTAGGCATGGTTTGCAAGCGAATGTCTGTCGCTTTAATTTTTTCTTTTAGATTGCCCACATCGTCAAAAACTTGAGAATAAAACTCTTGAGGCAAAACAATAAAATCAAGTTCATTTTTGATGAAGAGGTCATAACGATTATTATTGTCCTTAACAATTTTAAAATTAATCGAGTCTACAAATGGAATTTTTTCTCCGCTATCTTTTAAAAGACCCCGGCTATTGGCGTAGCGATCTCCTTCCGATGGATAAAAACTTTCGTGATACTGATTGAACTTGTTGAGAATCAGTTCTTTAGCAGGGTCAATTTTAGTTAAATAAAATGGACCAGTACCAACTGGATGAAGGCTTAAATCATTTTTTTCATATTCAATGACTTCCAGTGGAATTGGAGAGATGAAACTCATTGCTAATTTATAAACAAACTGAGGAGAGGCTTGAGTGAGGTCAAAGATGAGAGTGTAATCATCAGGAGCACTTACTCCTTTTATCGCAGTTGTTTTAAATTTACTAAAATCTGATCCAACCGTTTTTTTAAATTCATTAACACCCAGGATAACTCCATCAATAATCCACCAGCCCGTTGAGTTTAGGGGAGTGTAAGAAAGACGTTTAATTTGAGTAATATAGTCTTCAGCTTTTACGAAGCGAACTTTTCCTTTAAAGGCCGGGTGATCATGATAACGAATATTCTTTTTCAATTTGATTACGTAGCGCTTGCCTTGGTTTTCCATAAGCGGCTGGCTTTCGGCCAGCAAGGGTCTTAGTTCATATGGGCGGTTAAGGTAATGGTACTCGTAAAGTTGCTCGTAAATATTATAGATCACCAATCCCGAAACATTGTCATATGAGTTGACTGGATCGAGTGTTGAAACTTCGCTAGAAAGCGCGATTCTCAATGTTTTTGTGACCCTTTGCTCTGCTTTTTTTGTGCATCCGAAAGCCAGGCTTAAAAATATAATACTAACGGAAACAATTTTTTTCATATCATCCTAATTTAGAAGTTAGAATTGCGTGAGCATGGGCCTTAATTTTAGAAATTAAAGCAGCTTCTCCTGAGCCCTGGGCAAGATCGGGTTTACCACCGCCTTTTCCATTAACCACCGTAAGAATTTCTTTCAGCACTTCACCAGCATTTAATTTAGACACGCCCTTGCTGGCGCGTACTAATATAGAACCATTTTTATTGTAGAGAACGACAGCGCCATTTTGAAATTTACTGATAAATAAATCTGAAAGCTTTCTTAAATCACTGTCCGTTGGTGCCTCAATGATAGCAACATCAATACCACCAATTTTTTCGACAACTGAGAAAAGCTCTTTTGACTCTGATGCTTGGATCTTATCTTTAAGAGATTCAATTTCTTTTTGTTTTTCTTTCATGTCTCTGAGTAGAATTTCTATTTTTGCCAAGGCCTTATCTTCTTTGTCGTTAAAAATCATTTCTACTTTTTTGAGAAGGTGTGATCTATGCGATAGATAATGGATTGCTGTTTCAGAAGTAGTCGCTTCAATACGACGAACCCCCGTTGCTAAGGAGGCTTCCGAGAGTATGGTAATCAGACCAATTTCGCCAGTATTGTGAACGTGAGTTCCTCCACAAAGCTCCCTTGAAAATTCTCCCATAGTGAGAACGCGCACTTCATTTCCGTATTTTTCACCAAATAGTGCCATGGCACCCAACTTAGTTGCTTCCTCCATATTCATAACATTAGAAGCTACATCCATGCCTTTTTGGATTTCAGCATTCACTAAGTCTTCGACTTGTTGAATTTCTTCTTTAGTCAAAGCTTGAAGATGAGTGAAGTCAAAACGCAATTTTTCAGGCGTTACTAAAGATCCAGCTTGTTTTACGTGAGGGCCCAATACTTTTATCAGGGCCGCTTGAAGTAAATGAGTTGCAGAGTGATTTCTCATTGTAAGTTTACGAGTGTGCTCGTCAACTGCCAGAGTATAAGTTTCACCGACAATTAGAGCGTCAGCATCACTAGATAAATGAACAAATAAACCATCGACTGGTTTTTGAGTATCGTCGATATGAGCGATAATATTTTTTCCACTCATCACCACACCGATATCTCCAACCTGACCACCACCTTCACCATAAAAAGGAGTAGCATCGAAGACTAGAGCTTTTTGGTCACCGAAAGCTTCAATTGCCACCAGCTTTACGTGGGCCTTGTAGTTCTCGTAACCCACAAAATTAGTGGCGCCGTGTTTTTCTTTAATGGCGTGGAAAACTTTATCAGAGTTATCCATTGCTCCCTTCCAAGACTTGCGAGACATTTCTTTTTGTTCTTGCATCGCCTTTTCAAAACCACCATGGTCGAGTTTCAGACCAAGATCTTCTAAAAACATTTGAGTAAGATCAACAGGAAATCCATAAGTATCGTAGAGTTTAAAGGCTGCAGAACCTGCTAGGATTTTATCTTTTACTTCTTTAGCGATTGCCTCATGTAAAAATTTTAATCCGTTTTCTAAAGTCTCTCTGAATTTTTTTTCTTCCAATTCAAGAAGCTTGGTTGCAAGTTCGGCATTATTAGCGTTTTGTGGATACTCTTTGCCTAGAGACTCAAACACTGCGGGAATAAGTTTATAGAAAGAAATTTCTTTTACACCTAATTCATTTAAATATTTAATAGCTCGGCGGATGATTCTTCGAAGAACATATCCACGACCTTCATTAGAAGGAATAACTCCATCAGTGATGAGCATCGTCGCTGATCTAATATGATCGGCAACAACTCTGAAGGCTGCGGTGTGTGGAAGTTCACTCCCATCTGCCGCTAGATATTTTTTTCCACTTAAATCTTCAATTTTTTTCATGATCGATGTGAAGATGTCGGTATTGTAGTTATTATAACAACCCTGAAGAGCAGCTGCTACACGCTCAAGACCGGCGCCTGTGTCGATAGATGGTTTAGGTAATGAGAAACGGCCTTCTGGTGTTTTTTCAAATTGCATGAACACGAGGTTCCATATTTCGATATAACGTTTTTCATCTTCCAGAAGATCGTTTGGATCAATTCGAACCAATTCTTTGTCTGTGTATTGTTCACCATGATCAAAAAAGATTTCAGAACACGGTCCACATGGTCCAAATTCTCCCATTTCCCAAAAATTGTCTTTATCACCTTTAGTAAAAATGCGCTCAAGAGGTAAACCAATTTTTTCATTCCAAATCTTCCGGGCTTCATCATCAGAGTGGTGAACAGTTACGTAGAGTAGATCTTTGGGGATTTTCAATTCAACAGTTAAAAATTCCCATGCAAATTTAATCGCGTCTTCCTTGAAGTAATCGCCGAAAGAAAAATTGCCCAGCATTTCAAAGAATGTATGGTGACGGGAAGTGTGACCTACATTTTCAAGGTCGTTATGCTTTCCACCAGCGCGTACACATTTTTGAATTGAAACTGCACGGCGATTACTGGGGGTGGACTTGCCGGTGAAATAATCTTTGAACTGGTTCATGCCAGCATTACAAAAAAGAAGAGTTTTATCATTGTGGGGAATGAGAGAACTTGAAGCGACTTTCTCATGTCCAGATTTTTTAAAATATTGAGCAAATGTTTCGCGAATTTCTTGGCCGGTTAACTTTGTTTCCATATGAATAGTCCCTAAATTGTTTTAGGAAAAGATTAGCATATTTTAATGGAATTAGTATTGTGGAAATTTGCTTTGCTCGCCCCCTTACTCTGCCTGTGACGCTACCTCTCCAATAATTGATTTCAACACTTTTTTAGCATCACCAAAATCATGACCCTTAGACAGGAGATAGCGCAAAATTTTGTTTTCTCCGGCATAATCAAACTCTGTTTTTCCCTGAATTTTCTTTCGAATTAGGCGATCAATTTGATCTTTGGGGGTTAATCGGTACTCAGTAAAAACAGCTTCAATCTCTGCATCGGTTACAGTCAAATGTTCTTGGGCCAATCTTTGGCGGATATAATCAGGAGAGTAGCCTCGATCCATAAAACCTTTCACTCGTGCTTCTGCGTAAACTTCTTCACGAAGAAAACCTCGGGCCTTAATTTCGTTAATCGCACTATCAATTTCCTCTGCAGGATGATTTTTTTCACGCAATTTTTCACGAAGCTTGTGCTCAGAATAGTCGCGGCTAGATATGATTTTAACGAGATACGTGTAGGCTTTGCTGGATGGAGTGATCATGTCTTTTTTCTTTGAGGGAGTGGTTTTGATTTAAAGGAAAAAGTTTTAGAACTTCTGTGACCTAATATTCACTAGGGGACAAAAGTTCTAAAACAATACGTATTACTGGATAACTTTTTTTGCTTTTTTACCTTTTTCTTCATCTCTGCTATTTTCTTTAGCATCTTCAAAGATTTCGCCAGTCGCTGCATCCATTGCTGGAGCATCAACGCCACCTAGAAGACCGAACTTTGTAAGAAGTTTTAGCTTAATTTCTTCTACTATCTCAGGATTCGCTTCAAGGAAAGTTTTAGAGTTTTCTCTTCCTTGACCAAGTTTACTATTATTGTATGAGAACCATGCTCCTGCTTTTTCAACGATACCGTTGTTTGCAGCTAGGTCCAGCATATCTCCAATTTTTGAAATTCCAGTTCCGTACATAATGTCGAATTCAGCTTCTTTGAATGGAGAAGCGACTTTGTTTTTAACAACTTTTACTTTCGTACGTGATCCAATATGAACATCACCGTCTTTAATTGCAGCGATTTTTCTAATATCTAATCTTACAGAAGCGTAAAATTTAAGAGCGTTACCACCAGTAGTTGTTTCTGGGTTACCGAACATAACTCCAATTTTCATACGAAGTTGATTGATAAAGATAACAGTACAGTTTGAACGAGAAATTGAGCCAGTTAGTTTTCTTAGAGCTTGAGACATAAGTCTTGCTTGAAGACCCATATGTGAATCACCCATATCACCTTCAAGTTCAGCTTTCGGAGTAAGAGCTGCAACTGAGTCGATGATAAGAAGATTAACGGCACCTGAGCGAACTAGCATATCGGTGATTTCTAGAGCTTGTTCACCACTGTCTGGTTGAGAGATAAGAGTATTAGGGATATCCATTCCGAGTCTCGCTGCATAAGCAGTATCGAGAGCATGTTCAGCATCAACGAAAGCTACCGTTCCACCTTGTCTTTGGCATTCAGCCGCGATGTGAAGAGTAAGAGTTGTTTTACCTGAAGATTCTGGTCCGTAAATTTCGATGATTCTACCTTGGGGAATTCCGCCTATGCCAAGGGCCAAATCCAAACTCATACATCCTGCTGGGATGATAGCTATTTTTTCAACAACAGATTTGCTGTCAAGCTTCATGATCGCGCCTTTCCCGAATTGTTTTTCAATTGCTGAAAGAGCTAGGTCTAGGGCCTTTAATTTTTCTGGAGATGGTGAAGCTGATACTTTCTGTAATGACATATTTCCTCCGAAGGTGTGTAGCAATTCGCAAACACTAGTTTTCTTAATAGTTTTCTATTGAGTCACAGAGATGCAAATTGATGAGCCTATTTAATAATCAAAAGAGCGCAATTACTAGATGAAATTGGTCATCCAAATCACATTTTGATTTGACCGAAATCAAAGTTTGCTACTTGGTTAGTTTGTGCGTAGCTTTTGCGTAGGTCAAGGGTTTTTTACAAAATTTAAATAAACTTAACTATGACCAAGTAGGTCAGTCCGGCAAAGAGGCCGCTGACGATATCGTCTAGGATCGTGCCTGCGCCATGATGAACTTTTTTGTCGAAGTAAGAAGCAGGCCAGATTTTTACGATATCAAAGAATCTAAACAGAATAAAAAGAATCGTTAGATGTAATAAATTATGAGTCTGGATGAAAAGCCAGGCGGTAGTCATTCCTAAAACTTCATCAATAACAATCCATTGGGGGTCGTGCAGCTTTAATTCTTTTTGAACACTTTCGGCCACAAAAGAAGAAATAATTGTAACAATTAAAAGAAGTGGAACAAAGAGAAAATAGGGAGGATTAAATCGACCAATTCCGTAAAGAAAGGGCAAGGTCGCAAGAGTTCCCCATGTGCCAGGTGCTTTAGGAAGATAACCCGATCCAAAGAAGGATAGGAAAAGTATGTCTAGTCTTTTAAGTGATGGTCGATTAGCTTCATTCATTAGATAATCATACTATCGAAAAATCTCCATGCTTACAAAGGCTAAAAATGGAAAGACCTAGTTACCTTCAAAAATATATGTTCGATTGGGAAATGCTTGACGTGGTGGTCGGTGGCAAGTCGGCCCTCGATACAAAGAATTTTCTGGGTCCAATGTCTACGATTGAAGAAGTTAATCAGTTTCTGAAAGGTTACGGACTCGATCCGAATGACCATGTCACCAAGGCTGAGTTATTTGGAAATTTTCAAGAAGCAGTTCAATTCATCAAGCGCTATTTTTTAAAAGAAGGAAATCCGGATGGTTTGGATTTGAAACTTCCGAATTCCCTTTTAATGATCTCAGATATCACCCAGCTTTTTTTAATGGCAGCAGATGACGCTCCTTTAAAAAAAGAAGATAAATTGTGGGCAGAAATCATTTTAAAAGTCATACATACGATCATGCATACAGATAAAGATCTTCGCTCTAATTATTTTAATATTGTTCAAACTCAAATCTTCGATCGTTTTTATAAATATATTTTTAGAAACGAGAGCGGAAAACTTTTCCTTGGGATCAAGGGAACCGATAACGTTGTTCCACTTATTGACTTTGAAACGAAGTCAAAAAAAACCAGAGAAAGCACCATTATTAAACTTCTGCATAAGGCAGAAAATGTGGCGGAGGAATTATTTGATAGAATCGGCGTACGCTTCGTCACCAATTCTCGTTTTGATACTCTTCGCGTGATTCGTTTTCTTTTGGAAAAAAACATTGTTATTCCTCATAATAATAAGCCAAGCAGAGCAATTAATACGATGATAGATTTGCCACGTTTTAAAGAAGCTCATCAAAGAGTTATCAAAATGGCGTTTCGAAATAATCTTTCTGAAGAACGTTTTGTAGCTGCCATGGAACGCGAAATTCAAGAGTGTCACTTGCAAGGTGAATCTAGAGAAAGAAATAAATTCACTTCAAAAAGTTATCAGTCGATTCAATTTACTTGTCGGCAGTTGATCGAATATAAAAATCCCTTTCTTCAAGAGTTTAATGACCTCAGAAGAATTGCAAAAAGTTTAAACTCTGATGAAAATGAATTGGCCCGCAGGGTTTTGAATATGGATATTTCGCTAGTGGCGAGAGATATTCGCTTTTTCTATCCTTATGAAATTCAAATTGTTGATAACGATGCTTACCGGGAAAATTCGCAAGGTGAAGCTTCTCATCAAGAGTATAAACGTCAGCAAGTTCAGTCGGCGATGAAGCGTATTTTTAAAATGATGATTGAGTATAAGAAGATTACGCTTTAGGTTCCACAAGTGAAACTGGTTCCGTTGCATTAACTTTTGCCTACTATCATCCACTCTAAATCTTGTTTAAAATTTAAGTAATCTAAAGAGGTAAAGGATGCTAGATTTTAAAAGACGACGATTTGACTCCGACGTAATTTTAATGTGTGTCCGTTGGTATTTATCATATCCACTCTCGTACGCGTTGAAGTTGATCACACTTCAGTCAATAGATGGGTTTTAAAATATACTCCAGACATTGAAAAGAAATTCAGAAATTCAGAAATTCAGAAATTCAGAAAATCAAAAAACATAGTTACAAGTCGATTTAAATTATCCAACTCTTCTTTCTTCAAATTTAAAGGATATAAAAAAAGGCATTCCAGAATATGCTGAAGCCATCATTCGTGAGATTAGGAAATCAAAAAACCAGGGAGAGATAAAGAACATGCTGAACAAACAGCTTGAACAATATCTTAATCAAACCTTTGAGACACAGGACACATCGCAATTGAGCAAGATTCTTCTGAAAACTGAGACGCGGGATATTGAAAGTGCGAGAATCAAACTCCATAAAAGAATATTGGTTCTTCATGAGGTGATTTATAAGGAAGCTATACTGTTGATCCTTTTATCTGTTTTTCTTTTTGGCATGACCGGT
This sequence comes from Bacteriovorax sp., assembly GCA_028710485.1. GTDB lineage: Bacteria > Bdellovibrionota > Bacteriovoracia > Bacteriovoracales > Bacteriovoracaceae > Bacteriovorax. The sequence continues at coordinate 15,283 of JAQTTZ010000004.1, forward strand.
TTAAAGAAGCAACCTTTGATTCCCTCCCAGTACATACTTCTTGTTCTCTCTCTGATCATCTTGCTGATTGCTGGCGTAACCACTCCGATGATCGATATGGATGCAAAAATATCACAGATGAATTTTGTCTTAATGGGGCATCCTGTTCATTTTGAGAACCAGGTATTGTATTTCCAAAGTAAAAGCATTCTGGATGTATTTTGGATTATGATTACTAATAAGGCAATTCAGATGAAACTGGTCGGGATCTTGATGATTACATTCAGTATTTTTATTCCTCTGTTTAAAATAGTGTCGTCCGTGGGATATTATTATAATTTTCAACAGGCAAAAGAGAATGCGGTAATCAAATTTTTGGTCTTAAAGTCGGGGAAATGGTCAATGGCCGATGTCATGGTGATCGCCATCTTTATGGCCTACATTGGATTTAATGGGATTATTACTAGCCAGTTGGGGAAATTAAGCTCAGAAGGTCAGGAACTGGTAATCCTAACTACCAATGGAACCTCTCTTCAGCCGGGGTATTACCTGTTCTTGACATATACCTTGTTGGCATTATTTTTATCTGAATTTCTGACGCGAAAACCTACTTCTTAGGTTTAAAGGCTTTCAAGTGCTCTGCAATCACGTGAGTCGTAAGCCAATTCTTAAGAAATTAGCCGAAGGCTTCAGTTTTTGAGGAGGGGAACTTCCTAGGAGTTTTTGTATAGGTGAGACCCGACTAATATCTCCTATTGTCAAGACGGAGATGTTATTGAATATTGCAGTGAGATTTTTTTGGACGAAAATAGAAGAGTCTATATCGTTTCACCATCTGTGCACAAAATAGGGGAAATTTCAGAAATAACTATTACTGAGAGTGCAGCTATTTTCTAAACACACCTTCATGCGAAATTTTCTTTGTAAACTTTAAATGCCATATAAAGACTGATGATAACAATTAGGACTCCACACACACGGCTAAAATTAGCATAAAATCTTTCAGGGATTTTGTTTTCGTATTTCTTTACGATTCTCAATAGTAGATAAAACCAAAAAGCACTGCCAAGGGAGATCCCTATTGAAAGAGATAAATAACTTCTTAAGTTATAATTGAAAAGATTCCACGATTTTATAGCTGCTGCCAAGGCTGACATGCTTACAATTAGAGCGGGGTTAGAAGAATAGATCACGACACCTAAAAGAAAGAAGCCAATTAGCGTTGTTTTATTCGTTTCTGAATGTTCATCTAAATTGAAATTGCGAGTCTTAACAATTAACTCTTTAAGTCCAAACAAGAACAGAAAAACTACTCCGACAATTTTGAAAAACAATATAATCTTTGGAGAAAAATGCAAAAAAGATAGACCGGTTAAGACAATCATGAAGTAAATAAAATCCATCAGGCATCCCCCCAATGCGATCGCAAAAGCGGAATTAAAATCACGTTTGATCAGAGTATTCACAACCCACACATTGACTGGTCCAATTGGAATACAGCTTAGAAAACCTATAATTAATCCGATGCTCAAAGCTATTAACATGTGATTCTTTCCATAAAGATCTAAAGTTTAATCGTTACGACAGGGTGTTTCTTATCAAAAACAAATTTAGCCTTCTCCCATTTAGGAGGACGAATGCAGCCTTTACAATTAGAAAAGCCATACTGTTCTTTTGGAATATTAAGAAAATTCTTGTCCAGCGTTTGGTTCATATTGGCATCGTGATACAACTTGATTGCATATTCACCGCAAGGAATATCCTTAAAAGTGTATTCCACTCGTTTGTCTTTTATTGGTGAGCGGCCTTTGGTAAAGGCTTGTTTTCCATTTTCTTTCGGTTTGAAAGTATCGGCCGCTTTATCGAGATCGAATTTAATTTGTCCTTCATCACTGTCTAATCCAGTGACAATCATCTTCAAGTTACCACGACACTCAGAAATCGCAGCAAAAGATTGTCCAGCAAGCAAAGTCAAAATAACTAATTCTAAAATCATAATTGCTCCAATTCAAATCAATTTATTGAGGTTCCCTATCACGTGAGTGTAGACATTTAAACAGACACTGTCTTGACTTGTAACCGATTTTATAAAATATAGCTTTTGGCTTAACCACAATTAGATATTTTCTATTTTTTTATATGGATAGACTATGGCCAGAATTAGACCATCTTTTTTTTAAATCCAAACTCGGATCGCTTCCCCCTTAATACACGGAAGGCCGCGTTGGCAAGATTGGAACTTGTCACTATAGAAACCCATGAATCTAAAATCAAAGTCTTCAAGTTTTTTCAAGCTTACTAACAAATCGCAAAAGCCTTTGATTAATTAATTCCGGAAAATCCGCCTGCGGAACATGACTTCCATCTTTCACGATATATAATTCGCTCATTGGAAGGTGAGTCGTCAAAATGCGCTGTAAATAATTGGGAATAATCTTATCTTTATCGCCACCAATAACTAAAGTTGGAATTTTGATAGACTCAAGATGATTAATAACATCATGGTCGTGCATAATTTTTAAAAGGTGAAAGAAAAGTATTTCAGGCAGCTCGCTGATTTTTTTCATATAAAGTTGTATGAATTCCATTTCCACTTGCTTTTTATTGAAACCACCATCAAAAATCATGTATTGAGCAATTGGATTTTTATATGAGTTTTTCCAGAAACTTTTAAAGAGTGCCGGTTTTTTTTCGGTGAACGCTTTTAAGTATGGGGTGATTATATCAACCATATTTGAATCAAACATAATATCTTGAGGAGGGACTACGGTTCCTGAAATAAGAACCTGACCTTGCATATCTTCCGGGTAACGTCTGGAGTGCTCAAGACAAATATTTACCCCCATGCTGTGACCGACGAATATAGATTTTTTTATATTGAGATCTGCTAGAAGTTCATGCAAATCTTTGGTGATATTGGGAAAGTTGCAAGTTTCAACATCTCCCTCTTGTGAAGATGAATAATGGAAACGGTAATCATGAATCAGGATTTGAAACCCAAGTTCTTCAAAAAAGGGAATTTGGAACTTGAAGTGATTATTACTGCAAAGAAGTCCGTAAATTAAAACTAAAACAGGACGAGTTGGATCAAGATTCTCTCTCGCAAAATTAGTATTATGAAAAATGCGAATGCCATCAGTAGTATAAAAATAATGGGGGTGATTTTTTTTAAACATGGGTGTCCTTCTCAAGATCTATTAAGACTTCTTCCATAAATTCTAATGCGAATTTAAGCTCAGGGGCAGCTTTATTGAAATCGTCATAGGCTGACGAAAAATCGACTGGCTGGTTAGTCACTGCCGATTCTATAATGCGAATTTGGTTCTCACCAAAAGCAACAGTGTCGTTGGCCTTTAATTTAAGAGTTCCGCTGATTTTTTTTCCGTTAACAAAAAAGAATGGAGAACGATTTAAACTTTGAACGATTAATTGTCCCTGGGCGAGTTTAATAAGTAAGTATTGTAAAGGGAGTTCACGATCAAGAAAAATAAGATCGTTTTTTTTAGAACGACCAATAGATATCTGATCGAATTCAAATTGGTAGACACCTAAAACGAGTGGGTCTGAGCTTTTGGTTACTTCTAAGTAAATCATGGGATTAGTATAACAAATTATAGCACTTATACTGTAGTGAAAATTCGATCATCCCGAGAGTATTTTTCCATAAGATTCATAATGTCGGGGTCTTGGTTTTGAATAAAATTGATCGCGTCTTCGCGGGCCTCATAAAGTACGTCTGCATGAAGAATAATATTGGCGATTCGTTTTTGAGTCTGAGCGCCTGATTGATCCGTACCAAAAAGATCACCTTCTCCGCGAATTTTTAAATCTTCTTCTGCAATTTTAAATCCATCAGTATTGTTTTCGATAACTTTCAAGCGCTCCATACTGGTTGCGGCAATAAGTTTGTCGTTTACTAGAAAACAAAAACCTGGTTTTTGATCTCTGCCCACCCGCCCTCTTAATTGATGAAGTGAAGATAATCCAAATCGCTCGGGATTCATAATGGCCATAACGGTGGCATTTAGCACATTGATACCAACTTCAATTACGCTGGTGGAAACGAGAATATTTACTTTGTGATTTTTAAAAGCGCTAAATATCTTAGCTTTTTCATCAGACTTCATCTTGCCATGTAGACCTTCAACCACATGATCGGGGAAATATTTTTTAAAGCGCTCGAGAATATCTACTAAATTGTGAAAGTCTTGTTCAACTTCGACACTTTCATTGATCGCCGGAACGACGACGTAGATCTGTTCATGTAATGACAATCTGGTCATGACGAAACTTAAAAATTGCTGAAAAGTTTCTTTGGTAACAATTCTGGTTTTATGTCCCTTTCTTCCAGCAGGCATCATTTTGATAGTGGAAATATCGAGATCTCCATACTGAGTAAGACTAAGAGATCTAGGAATCGGTGTGGCGGACATAATCAAGCAATGAGTACCTGTCGACTTACTTGTTAGTCGAATGCGTTGATCAACACCAAACTTGTGTTGCTCATCAATGATTGCTAAGCCCAATTGTTTAAATTGAATGGTGTCTTGAATAAGTGAGTGGGTTCCAACGATAAAATCTATCGTTCCGTCTTCTAATTCTTTTTGAATTTGTTTTTTTTCTTTCGCGGGAGTTGATCCCAAAATTAATCGGACATTATAGTCTTTAGCATCAAAGAGCTCAGAGCAACTTAAAAAGTGCTGCATGGCCAGTGCTTCGGTGGGACACATCAAGGCAACTTGAGCGTCGTTTTCAATGACAACCATTGCAGCAAGCATGGCAATCGTTGTTTTTCCGCAACCAACATCACCTTGAATTAATCTCATCATTGGGTGAGTGGCACCCAAGTCCGCTCGTACATCGCCCATCGTTTTTAACTGATCGTCAGTTAAAGTATAAGGATAGCGTGCGCAGAAACTTTGGAAAGTTTGATCGTTTACAATATATGAATTGGCCTTAGGTTTTTTAAAATATTGACGGCGAAGATAGATTTTAATTTGGTCTTCAAAAAATTCTTCGTAAATTAGTCTGTTTTCGGCTTGTTTTTCTAATTCAGGAGTCGGTTTAAATTTGGCGTGAATAACTTGAAAAGCTTCAGAGAGGGAAAGGAAGTTTTTCTTTTTTATTAAACTATCGGGAAGTGTTTCAGGAATATTATTCCAAAGAGTCATTGGAATTTTATCAACTATTTTTTTGATGATAACGCCAGAAACAGTATTGACCGTCGGGTACTGGATTTTTAATTCATTGGAAACTGTGATGAAAGGGGACTCACTATCAATAGACTCCAATTGAAAGAAATCTGGATTAGTGAATTGCGACTGGCCATTGTAAATACTGGCTTCTCCCATGAATTCTATATATACACATTTTGAAATTTTCTGAGTGACTGAGCCGTATGAGTTAAACCATTTTAAGGTTAGAATTTTATCCGACAGAATATCTTGAACATGCACACTTATATTATAGAGCATGACCTTGTCTCGACCGCGAGCTCTGAAATTAGGTTTTGCCTGAACATTTAAAATTTTAGCGCGCCCAATGAAAATTCGCCCTTCTTCTACAAAATCGAAACTACGAAGTGGTGGGAGTTCAAGTACACGCAGAGGGAAAATCCAGAGCAGGTCTCGGACTTCATTTATCCCAACAGCATTTAATTTTTCTGTAGATTTATGTGAAGCCTTGCCGAGCAGATTTTCCAGGGACGAAGACCATTCTATGATCTTCGTCTTTTTGATTGCTTTAGTCGTGTGGGTCTTACTAGTCGACGAATTCAAAAGATTCAATCTCGTACTCCACGTCGCCTTTTGGAGCTTTTACAACGACAGTGTCGCCTTCTTCTTTTCCAATTAAAGCTCGTCCAAGTGGGCTGGTATATGAAATTTTATTTTCTTTAGAGTTAGATTCGTCTTCACCCACAATGGTATATTTATGGCGAATATCTTTTACGGTATCAAGAACAACAACTGTTGCTCCAAATACGACTCTTTGACTTATAATTTTACTGACATCAATTACCCGTGACCGTGCCAAGATTCCTTGAAGTTGCATAATACGACCTTCAATGATTCCTTGTTTTTCTTTAGCAGCATGATATTCGGCATTTTCTTTTAAATCGCCCAATTCCCGAGCTTCAGAAATAGCAATTTTAATTTCTTCGCGCTCAACTTTGACCAATTGATCAAGTTCCGCTTGAAGCCTAGTTTGTCCGGCCAATGTTATAGGTACTTCGTCCATGGGATATTCCTTATTTTTTAAATAGCGCGTCTGCTGAATTTATTAAATCGTCTTTTGATGGTCCGCTAGAACCACCGGCGGAGAGGGTAAAATAATCACAGAAATTTGACTTTTCTTTATCTACCACTCGATCTGCAAGGGGTTCAAGGCATTCGTTATATACTCTTTGGTCGTAGAATTTACACATCTTACAACAATGCAGACTCCTAGAGCAATAGGGGCACTCCTCGGTTCTGCTAACTTTGAAAGAACCGAATACAGGGATGCTTTTTTGACAATGATAGCATTTAAAGCTGGTCGGATTTGAGTTGCTCATTAAAAACTCCAGTTTTTTGCCAACCCAATTTTAAAACCAGGAAAGCTCATATTTCCTTGAGGTCCTTGGGGATTATTTTCTGGGTTGAAGTAAATTTTAGGAAGATTGCGCTTATTATATTCTTCGACGGCCTTATTGAGATTGGCTTCATTGGTCACTTCCAAGGTTCTCGCAACTAGAAAGTTTACAAGGATGGTAGCTGCACCTGAAATTAGATAAAGCTGTCTGTCTTGCGAGTCAGAGGTGAAGAAACCGAATAATAAAAGGCCTGTGCCTGCAGTACCCAAAAGGGCATTTGGCCAGCGAATAGCCGAGTTTTCTTGATAGTTATTCAGATATTGCAAAGCTTTGGGATCTTTTTCCAAATGGTAGCGCAGACCTTCGCCTTTTTCAGAGGCGTTCGAGTCTACCAAGATTTCTTGATAGTTAATAATAGCGATCCGACTGCATGTCTCTACCGCACTTACATTTTGTAAGCTTAAAGCAAAGATTAAAACGAGTCCAAAAAGAAAATTGCGCAAATTCACCTCAATTCTGATTTTCTGATTATAATATAGGCATATCCCATTCAAAAGGTTTTTTCATGGATTTGATTAGAGCTGGCCTGGGCCTGAGTAAAACGATTCGAAATGTCGGGCGATTGCAAGAAATTGTGCTCGTTTTTGCCCGCCATGGATTCGATGAGTTTATAACAAATAATGTTACGACAAAAATTCCGAATTTTGTTTTACCAAAATCAAAAAAACGAATTTCTGAAGAATTGGCCAATAAATCAGAAAAAGACTGGAACCAAGTTTTAGGTTTCCGTTTGCGCAAATGCTTTGAGGAGCTAGGCCCGGCTTTTATTAAATTCGGCCAACTTTTAAGTTCAAGAGAAGATTTATTTCACCCTTCATTTTTAGAAGAAATGCGGATGCTTCGAGATAAAGTCAAAACGGTTCCTTTGGCAGATGTATTGCCTGCGATTGAAAAATCTCTTGGGAAAAAAATTGATCAAGTTTTTAGTTATGTTGATCCTATTGCCATTGGAACAGCTTCTATTGGAGTTGTTTACCGAGCAGTTCTATTAGACGGAACACCGGTTGTTATCAAAGTGCGCCGGCCAGGAATAGAAAAAGAAATTGAAACAGATTTTTCAATCATAATGTTCCTAGCAACACAAGCCGAGCGAGTGAGTAAAGAGCTTCGTTATCTTGGTGTCACCAGAGTTCTCAACGATTTTGCTTTTACTCTTCAGAGAGAGCTAAATTTTAATATAGAAGCCCTCAATTGTGAGCGCTTGAAGAAAAACTTAGAAAAGCACGATGAGAAAAAGCTTTATTATATTCCCAAAGTTTATAAAGAGTTTTCAACTGAAGACATTTTGGTTATCGAAGAGCTTAAAGGTATTCCTTTTAGTTCGAATGAACTTATTCTAGAAAAAAAAGATGAAATCATCCCCAAGATGGAGTACGGAGTTCAGCTTTTTCTAAAAACTTTTTTAAAAGATGGATTTTTTCATGCTGATCTTCACGGTGGAAATTTCTTTTATCTATTAGATGGAGTCAATGACGGTCGCATTGGATTAATCGATTTTGGCCTGATGGGAAGTTTAAGTAAAAACGGACGCCATCATTTTATCGCCATCGTTTATGCGCTCTTGTCTTATAACTATGAAAATTTAGTTTACGAATTTTTAGATGTAGCTGAGTATGACACTATTCCTGATATTGATGGACTGATTCGCGATGTTCGCGAAGGCTTAAGCCCTTTTGTTGGATTATCTGTTAAGCAGACTAATTTTTCAGACTTATTAACCGTTGTTTTAAACACTTTAAAAAAGCATCAAATTTTTCTTCCTCGTGAATGGTATATTATTTTTAGAGCGCTAATCACGATCGATGGAGTCGGAAAAGATTTAGGAATTGATCTCAATATTTTTGGAATTTTAGAAGGGGATATTAACGAGATCGTTCAAAGCACTTTCAATAAAGAAGAATTGATGGAAGAAGCTGCTTGGGCGGCACGGGATCTGACCTCTTCGCTTCGTGTACTTCCTCGCCATATCCGATGGTTTCTCCGTGACTTTGCCAAAAAGGGCTATGCCATCGAAGTCAAAAACACTGGGTATGAAAAAGAACTTGTCTCCTTGGTCGGAGCACTTATTTTTCTGGGCTTCAGCCTTGTTGCTGGAATTTTTATTTTTTCAGGCATCTTCATAATAGCAGCTAAAGAAATTCATATCTGGAGCGATATCCCAACTTTGAGCTGGATCTTATGGAGTTTAGGTCTCCTTCTATTTTCATCAGGCATAGGTTCATTGAAAAAAGTTTGAAAATGGTGGCAGTTGCCCAGATATTGTGTCGGCCTAAGGGACAATCACTTAGCTCGTATAATTAGGATTTTCAGCGAGTTAACGGGCAAAAAGAGTCTCTTGGTTTACCTGAACATCATAAGCTAATAGTATTGAATAATATAAAGATAGTTTGTTTGTCCATCGAGGTACGTATGTTGAAAATATTAATTCTTATCGCTTTATCTTTTAACATCGCTTTTGCGAAATCAAGATTTACAGATTCCGATAAGAAAAAGTTTATGGAAGAAGTGAAGCAAGGGATTGCTACTCATAAGCTTGAAAATAAGGGCAAGGTCGACCTCCAAATTATTAAGCCAGGTCTTTATGAAGAACTGGATATTTATTACAATCAAGAAAAGTTCACTCGTGAAGAGATGGTAAAACTTAAACAAAAATATGAAGAGTTTTCTAAGTCTGGAATAGCGCCGGAAAAAACAGAAGAAGAATTTTATAAATTTGTGAATACTCAACTTGAGGAAATCAACAGAACACAAGTCGCAAAAGTTAAAGAAGGAAATGTTTGTAACAACTGGAGTTGCGAGGAAGGATTAAGGTGTGCCCTGGATCCCAAACAAGAAGATGGGAAATTATGCAAAAGGGGAGGAAGAGAATGTAAGGATAATGGAGACTGCTGTTCTTCGTCTTGCACACTCATTAAAAAATTAAACAAAAGATTTTGTGTTGAAGTGAATAGATGCTTTAGACCTCTTAATCTTGGTATGTCGTGTATATTGAATCCCGTTTGCGGAGAAGGCGAATGCTTAGCATTTAATTCTAAAACTTCAGGAGTAGGAGAGTGCAAGGACAAAAACAAGTCGTGTAAAAAGAATTCAGACTGCTGTTCAAATTCATGCAATAGCAACAAATGTATTGAGGCTTATGTTTGTAAAGACTGTATGATAAATGGGAAGAGGCCATCGCGAGGACAAAAATGTTGTGAAGGGCTTTATTTAAATGACAAAGGCATGTGTGTTCCGGATGCACCTCCCTTTGTTATTCCGCAAGTTAAGATAAAATTAATTCAGAAGTTTTTCATTACTTTGGGTTCAGTCTTTATTCCGTTTGCTAATGCGGATGAAGCATATGACATAGTTAAGGGTAATGGTGACAAGTATTCAAATTTCAAAGCGGTGTCGATTGATGCAGATATAGTCCAGGTTAAAAAACCAGAAATAACATTCAAAAGAAAATCAAATTTTAATACTTGCGATATTAGTTTTAGAGATGATTACTTGTTTTTTTTAAAGAACAATAAATTTACAACTTCTGGTTGTGAGTATTCAGTTAATGACAAAGGCGTTTTCACCTTTGTCGACACAAACTGTTCGCAGCAGGATACTGGAAAAGCCGATCCATCATTATTCGACATGGAATTGGCCCTACTTTCTTTTGACTATATGTTGTTAGGGGACGAGGGGGTGAATGATTATTGGACAAAAAGTTCAAATCCAGAGTCTTCAATTTATGGGCGCCTAAAAGCTGTAGCAACAAAACATCAACTAGTTCGCAACTCTACCAATGACAAAATTGATGCAAATAATATCAGGCTAAAATGTATGTGTCTCGATGTTATCGGGCATGACAATATCACAGATAAAGAGAAACAAAAATTCTTTGAAGGGTGTCCTGAATATCAAGTCGCACAAACAGGAGTCGTTTGTTCTAAGCAAGTTGCATGTGCTGTTGAGGATGGTTTTGCATGTGTTAAAGGTTTTATGCCTCAGAGTTGTAAGAGTGGGGAGGATGGTTGCACTTGCACAGGTGGGAGTATTGATAACGTTACCGGCGAAACAGCTTCCGGAATTAAAGGAAAACGGCTTCTGGTTAATTGGACAAAAAATCTTACTTCATTTAATGCTTCACTTGCGATCGACAACACCGAGGCTTACAAGGGAGTTGCTGAAGTTTCGACCTGGGCCGCGAACGACGCTAAATGGAATGACGTTGAAAACAGAAAATACGATCTTTTTAATTTTAGTATCAAAAATTCAAGTGGAAGTGTTGCTGCCATGGGGGCCATCCTTGGCGCATTGTTGGCAGCTGGAGTAATTGCAGTATTAGGAGGATTTGCTTCAACTTCTATCTTGACTGCATGGGCGGCAGCCGGAATTATTGCGACCTCCTCTGTAACTGGTGGAACTGGTCTTTGGTTGATTGCTTCGCTTAAAGGAGCATGGATTTCAAAACGTCCGGAAGTTTTTGATAGATATATTAGAACTTACGGTTGTGGGAAAAAAGAAACTTGTGTGGAGTACAGCCGCGAATTGAACCAGCCGTATAATAATATTTGTAACGTTCATACTTCTGCCAATGCTTGTGTAAAAAACTTTGTGGTTTACTACGAAGATACGGAACCTCGTTATTTAGTTGATCCATGGATTCCCAAAGGCGTTTCAAAATCTTTGATCTTTCGAGACTTAAGTGGTGGTAGAACTTACGCCGAAAAAATGGAAGATGGATTTCAGGCTGCCAAATCTAATATGATTGCTAAAAATCCAGGTGGAGAATTTGTAGCCGAAGATTATATGCGCACTCTTTTTGTGGATGCAAATGTTCTAGGTCAATACACTCCTCAAATTGGTTTGGATGATAAACGTTATAATCTCGATGCAACAATTATCGACGAGATAAAATCTAAAGCGAAGAAGTACGCGATTGACCAAAAATTCTTTCTAGAAGGCGATACCGAGAATTTAAACAATTTTGCAGACTATACTTATGAATATCATTTCAAATGGCCTAAAACTTCAAGACAAAAAGAAATTAGTTATCCAACAGTCGGTTTAACGACCTATCTGGATCTAATGGCAAACGGAGTTACAGCAAACATGGCAGCAGGTTCAAGCAATGCTGCTAAAACTTTTGGTAATTTAAATGCTCAATACCTTCAAGATTATTTAAACACTCTTCATTTGTACAGTGATCTGCCAATCAATCAATCCGATGCGACCAAGCTTAAATTGATTAACGATGAGATTAATAAGACACAGACAGAGCTTGATAATCAAAAAGTTTTAAATGCTCTCGCTAATAATATAAACCTAGATAGTCAGTTGATGAATCTGAACCCCAGTGTTATTGATTCAACTGCCAAGTCGGTTGGCGCAAAAGGTGATGTCTCTTTATCAACAGATCAAAAGGCCTTCTTGAATGCCATCGGAACACTCCGAACTGCTAGAAAAACTCAATTGAAAAAACTTGAGGCTTACAATAAGTCCATGGCAACAGGTGGAAATAGTGAGCGCGCAATTAAGATTGCGTCTGCTTCAAAAAATTTCGCTTCAAGCTTCGCTCGCCCTCTTTCAGGGTCATCTTCTAAAGGAAGCGGAAGCATCTTTGGTTCTGGTGGAACAGATGGATTAATGTCTAGTGATAAGAATAAATCAGACTCTTCTAAAAATAATTCGAACTTTGAGGGCGGAAACTATAATACTTTTGGCTTGGGATCGGGTTCAGGTTCAGGTTCAGGGGCGGGATCTGGGTCAGGTGGTTCTTCTTCTGCGGGGATTGGTAAAACGGGGACTGATAATAAAAATGCAACTGCCGTAGACAATGCCGGAAATGGCGTGAGTGATGAAGACAGCCGTAGATTAGCCGAGGCCATTGAAGCTCGCAACAAGTCAAATAAAGACAAATATCAATCTAAAGAAGAACAGTCTATTTTTGAAAAAGTAACAAATGCTTATATCAGAAATTACGACAAAGTTTTAAGCAAGAAGAAAGACAAGGATGTTATTGAACAAAAGTAAAGACGAGGACGTAACGTCGACAAGGATTGTTAACTTAGATTTCTTGCGCGGTTTGTTTATTATCTTCGCACTGGATGAACACTTCACGTACTACATTAACATGTGGTATGTGGAATATTTTAGAGATGCTATTGCTCTAACTTCAACATATAAAATTCATTTCCCCATGATTGGGCAACAGATTGCAACAGATCATTTTAATTATATGTTAGGTGTTGTTTTTATTCCTTGGGTCAGTCAAGTCTATCTAACATTGGCTTCCTTTAACTTAGCTAAAAAGTCTCAATATATCTTCAAAGAAGAACTTGGCCCGAAACTAAAGATCTTTGGTTTGATCTATCTTTTTTTTCTTATGGAAAATTTTATTGTGGCTCCAAACTTGGGACAGGCCATTTCATTTTATCCAATAATGCTCTGGATGATCATCATGAGTCTCTTGTCGATTGTTTATAGCTTTGTTGGAGTAAGAGGGGTTTTGGTATTAACCATAATTTCGCTTTTTCGCTGGATTCTTCCTGTTGATTTGATTTCAAATCTGTTTCAGAGTTTTATCATTTATAATATTCATTCTGGATTTGAGTATGATGCACGAATTGAATATTTTTTCACATCAGGTTGTCTCGGTTTTCTGATGGGATATGTTCATTACCACAAACCCAATCTAAGACATCTTAAAGATATTTATTTTATCTTGATGGGGATCGTGTTGGTCGCTTTTTACCTGGCTTACGGCGAGCCTTTGGTTCAAGATCCCGCCAATGCTTTTGCCCATGAACATGACCTGGCTCGAAATTTTAGTGGAACACTTTATATCCTTGGGATTCAAGCAATAGTTATTTCTAGCTTTTTATGGCTTGAGAAAAAATCAATTCGTTTCAAAATTCCAATTGTTAATTGGGTTGGATTCAATTCAATACTTATTTTTGCTTTTCATCGCATATTTTTTGTTCGCATTCTTGCGCCCCTAAGCGTGCTATTTGGAAGTTTGTATGGCCGAACGTTAGGTGCCTCAACTCTAGAGATGTATATCTATGTCGGCATAACGATTGCTGTTTGCTATTTTATTAAAACCTCTAGGGTGGGGGATATTATTCTCCAAAGAAAAGGATAAAGGATCATTATGGACACGAGGTCCCAACATTTAATTTTCGATGCTGTTTGTGAAAGAGATTTCACGGATGCTGATATAGATGGCATAAAAGCAGTTATTGAAAAAGAATTAACGGTCATCAAAAAAGTAGAGCATAAGTTTACTCCACATGGAGAAACAACTGTCTTTATTCTATCAGAGTCCCATTTTGCGATTCATACCTATCCAGAAAACAGATACCTCTCAATGGATATCTATGTTTGTAATTTAGAAACGAATCTCGGAAAGATCCTGGACGAAATTAAGGGTATCATTCCATTTGAAAAAACAGACTCACGAATCTTACTAAGAGGAAAAATTGGGCATAGAGAAGACGACCGCAATTTGAATATGGTTTACTTCTTAACCATCATTGTCGCTTGTTGCAGTATTCTCTATGAATTTCTTTTGGCCCAATCCATCTCGACTACCATGGGAAATACAGCTCTCCGCTATAATCTCACCATTGGTTTATTTATTGCTTCAATGGGCTTTGGAGCCTTGCTTTATAAAAAGTTTATTTCCAAAGAGTATTTCAAAGAGTTTATTAAAGTTGAACTTCTTCTCTCTCTCGTCGGGGGAGTTGCTCCGATTTTAGTATTAATAATAGACTATCTTTTCAATATGTTTGCCAGAACTAGCGGCGTCTCTTTTTTTTCATCGTGGGTGCAAACTCCGCTCTTCACAATGAACCATCTTTTAATTGTGGCCATTGGTTTTTTATCTGGTTTAGAGCTTCCCCTTCTAATGGATATGAGTCGGCAATTTAAAATCACCAAAGGGCATTTTGTTTTAGCTTATGATTATTTGGGAACTTTAATTGGAGCAATCCTTTTTCCTATCGCCATTTTGCCAAGCCTTCATATTTTTACAATTGGCTATGTGGTCTCATTGATTAATATCTTGGTCGCTCTTTTTGTCATGATCAAAATGAAGATCGAAAATAAAAGATATAAGTTTATTATTTGGGTAATGCTGGTCATTTGGATTTTACTGATCGTAAACTCGAATACTGTTAACCAGTTAATCATTGAAAAATTTTATTTTGGTGGGAAATTTTAATGAATGCCAGGAATTTTATAAAACTAGAGCTTCTCCTAATCACTTCGATTCTTGCTTTTTGTAGCATCGTTTACGAGTTGCTGCTTTCTAATACCTTGGCGATTGTTACTGGAAATTATATCTGGTGGCAGTCCCTAACTATTGGCGTTTATATCGGAGGGTTGGGACTCGGTGCCTATTACTCTGATCGCTTGAAAAATACTTATAGAAGTTTAATTAATATAGAGTTAGGTCTTTCTTTTTTAGGGGCCATTTGTGTTGTTTATGTTTATCTTTTTCATGGGACTTATAAATACATAGATAATCTTTTCTTTTATACGGGGGACTTCTATTCTTCGTTCTATCTGCAAAATATATTTCTTTTAAAAATAGTTTTTTTTATTGCCATTCAAGGACTGACTCTATCAATAGGCTTGTTGTCGGGGTTTGAAATTCCCTTAATGATGAGAATTGCCGAAGAACATCTCGGTCATTCAGAAGAGGGGGAGCATCAGATCTTGGGTATCAATTATCTTGGAACTCTGGTTGGGACTATTTGTTTTGCTTATTTCCTCCTTCCAAAGCTTGATGTTATAAAAACGTCTGTAGTGGTCGCTCTTTTAAATTTATTAGTTTGTGTTTATTGCCTGGTGAAGTTCGCAAAGTTCAAACGAAGTGTCTATACTGGGTTCATCGCTGCCCTTCTTGTTATGATTTCCATAATTGGGATAAGTGAACAAAGTATTACTCAAAGGTATTTGAAATTTTTTTATTATCTACCCAAGATTCTCTCTCAGAATAACACTGACCTTGATGACCTCATTAGAAGAGTGGACAATTTTAAGCCAATTGAGCGCTCAAAATCACTTTATCAGTATGTAGATATTTTTTCTTATCCAACTACCGAAGACAATAAAGTCGTAGAGTCAACGATCCTGACTCTCGATACCAATTTTCAATTTAATACCAGCACTGAGTTTTATTATCACCAGGCATTTGCTCACGTTTCAATCATTATGAACAAGAAGGTTCCTAAAAAGATTTTACTTTTAGGTGGAGGCGATGGATTACTTCTGCGCGAACTACTAAAATATAAAGAGATTGAGTCCATTAAGCATATAGAGCTCGATCAGAAAATGATTGAGCTGGCCAAGACTCGCTTTGCTGAATTAAATAAGCACTCACTCGATGATCCGCGTGTTCACTCCGAAATTAATGATGGTTTTTATTATGTCCGGAATACTACTGATAAGTACGATGCCATTTTTATTGATTTTCCTTATCCTAACTCTTACGATCTGGCCCGCTTGTACAGCTTGGAGTTTTATACCTATGTGAGAAGAACACTCAACCCCGGCGGTTTTGTGGTCTTAGATGCACCTTTCTATAACAAGGAAGACTACACTAAGAATAAGTATCAAGGACGTGCTGTTCTCACTCAAGTTTTTAACGATCGCCATGTGATTAGCAATAGTGTCGTGGCCAGCACCTTTTATTATGCAGGATTTAAATCCTTTTTCCCGTACCGTGTTTCTGATGAATCCTTTTTATTTTTAAAAGTTGAGCCGGGAGCTATTGATTATAATTTTATGGATAGTGCGGATTTATCAAAGTTAGAACCGCAAACAATTCGTGAGATGAAAGAAATTAAGAATCAAGAGTTTCCGTACACCATTGCTTTAAAGTACGTGAATTCAATTTTTAAGCCGACTGTAATGAAGAAAAACGAGTTCTAAATGCTGTCGGCACCCGCAATGTAGAGGGAAAGCTTATAGGAAGAAAATTCTTCCAGAGGTTTGGGCCCAAAAAGATATTGTAAAAAATCTTTAGCACTGACGTCGTAACTTTTTCCTTTAAATAGAAAAACCATGAGCTCCCCTTCCATTTTTGTAATTACTAATTCTTTGTTAGAGATTTTTTTCAAAAATTCGTTTAAGAGCTTCATGCTTCCAAGTTTCATAAAGGCCGTATAGAAAACTTCTTTGTTGAATATGTTCTCAGCTTCAGTCTCTGGAAGCCAGAGCTTGAAGTTTTCTAGTTCTTTTAATAGCAGGGGATAATCTTCGATTTTACGACATGAGATTTCGTGAATAATATTAGATAAGTCTCGCCCTTTATTGAGACAAAAATATCTCTCAATTTGACTTGTTGAAGTCCTTTTCACGTAGAGATCAATGGAATTCATATCTCTAATAATCGACCAATCTTTATCTTCACGCTTTACGGTGAAAAAATATTTTTCATTAAACGAGTGATAAAGATTAACGATAGTTTTAAATTCTTTGTCACTCAAAAGAGAAAACTTTGTTTTCTCGTATCCATTTGGGCGTTCGCTGGCGCTGAAGTTTTTTTTTCCCGTTTCTATCAATCCACCTGTGCGATAAAATGAAAACTTTTCATAAAGTCCTTCGAGATCACTCCATAGTATGAAAAGTGCAACATCCTCTTGATGAGTTTGAATTATATGGGTCATTAAGTTTTTAAATAAATTTTTACCACGATATTTTTTGTGAGTAACAATACCGCCAATCAGTGCAATTTTAATTTCTGCATCAGTTTTAACCAAAGTACGCATAGAAATTGCGAGATGAGCCGCTACTATATTTGAATCCCTATCTATATAAAAATAACAATTTTCAAAATTAAGTGGATCAACTAATGGAGCGAAATCTTTTTCATAAGAATATTCCTCACTGTAATGGAATTCTTCTTCTATTAAGCGAATCACTTCTTCGAAATACTCAGGATTTTGTGAAAGGGTAGTAAGAGCGAAATTGTTTGTTGGCATATTGTCTATTTTACAAACACTCGCGCCAAAATTGTCTAAATTTATTCATTAAAATTGCTGGAGTGTTTTACTAAAACGATGAATTTTAGTAATTTCAATCACTTACTGTCGCAAAATTGTACAAATAATAGTCACTTTTTTCTAAAGTTATTTTGTGCGGTGTCGATTAGATATGCATGAAGCCGTGAGAGACCTATCTCACAGAAAGACATGATGTTTTTCAGACCAGAAATCAAGGAGGATGTATGGGACTTCGAATTAACACCAACGTGGCGTCTTTAAACGCACAGAGGAATTTAGGATCTACCCGGATCAACATGAACAAGTCTTTGGAGAAACTTTCTTCAGGACAAAGAATCAACAGAGCTGGTGACGATGCTGCCGGACTCGCGATCTCGGAAAACTTAAAAGCACAAATTAAAGGTCTAGGTCAAGCAGAAAGAAACGCTGAAGACGGTGTTTCACTAGTTCAGATTGCGGAAGGTGCTTTAGGTGAAGTTTCAAACATCCTAATCAGATTAAGAGAACTTTCGGTCCAAGCTGCTTCTGACACTATCGGTGGTACAGAACGAAAATTCCTTAACGTGGAATTTGAACAATTAACTTCGGAAGTTGATCGTATCGCAAACTCTACTGAGTTTAACCGCGTACCATTACTTAACGGAACCGGTGCAGTGTTTGATATTCAAATCGGTACACGTAATGATCCTATCTCAGATAGATTAACATTTGATGCTTCTTCAGCCGACGTTAACGTTGCTGCTCTTGGATTAAATCTTGCTTCTGTTTCAGATAAAATTTCAGCACAGAACTCTTTGACTTCAATTGATCAAGCGATCATTTCTGTATCAGGGATTAGAGCGGACTTTGGTGCTCTTCAAAACAGATTGCAGTCAACAGTTAACAATATTCAAGTAAGTATTGAGAACCTTTCTTCTGCAAACTCTCGAGTAAGAGATACGGATGTAGCTGCAGAAACTGCGGAGTTAACAAAACAAAATATCCTAATGCAAGCTGGTACGAGTGTGCTTTCTCAAGCTAACTCAAGTACTAACTCGGCACTAGCTTTAATTCAGGCTGCTGCTCAACGCTAATAAGCAATGAGTTTCAATCATGCCTGCAAGCGTGATTTGATGCTGAATTAAAAAGATCGAATGAAGAGACCTAACATTGTAGTAGATGGTTAGAGCTGTAATTGAATTGTATTACGTATTGAATTTAAAAATAACAACAATTTTTTCGAACAAGATGTTCGAAGTATTACCAGGAAGGTTTGTATGAAAGGAGATTAAAAATGGGTTTAAGAATAAATACAAATATTCCGTCGCTATCAGCACAGAGATCTTTAGGGATCAACACTAGAGCACAAAACGATAACCTAAGAAAGTTATCTTCTGGTGAACGTATAACTAGAGCAGGTGACGATGCAGCGGGATTAGCAATAAGTGAAAACTTAAAAGCAAGCATTAGGGGAATGAGACAAGCCAAAAGAAATGCTGGCGACGCCATCTCAATGTTACAAGTGGCAGAAGGTGGAATGAATGAGATCTCGAGTATGATTATCAGACTTAGAGAACTTTCAGTCCAGGCCGCTTCAGATACAGTGGGAACTACAGAGAGGGGATTCTCAGACATTGAATTTCAAAATCTTAAAGAAGAGATTGATAGAATTTCAAAGTCCACAGAGTTTAACGGAATTAAACTTCTCGATGGAACAGGCGGAAAACTCGAATTCCAGGTCGGTATAAAAAATGATCCTCTCCTCGATAGACTTCACTACGACGGAGCAGGAGCGGACGCATCCGTTGAAGCACTGGGCTTGTCAGTGGATGGGGTGTCTACGAAAGAAGGTGCACAAGCGGCGCTTAAGAAACTTGATGATGCTTTGGTGCATATCAACGGAACGAGAGCAAACTTTGGGGCCCTTCAGAATCGGTTACAGTCGGTCACTAACAATCTTGAAGTCAGCGATGAAAATTTATCTGCTGCCAACTCGAGAATTAGAGATGTGGATGTAGCTTCTGAAACTGCAGAACTGGCAAAGAATAATATTCTTCTACAGGCCGGAGTTTCAGTGTTATCGCAAGCGAATCAGTCGCCGAACTCAGCTCTTAAACTACTACAAGGTTAATTCAAGGAAAGTTGCTCCGAATGGAGCAACTTTCCTATTTTTATTTCCATGGATGGAATGTATGCACGCGAAGGCAGGAGCCGTGAGCGGGCGATTTCCATGAATGGAATGTATGCACGCGAAGGCAGGAGCCGTGAGCGGGCGATTTCCATGGATGGAATGTATTTCCGCGGGAGGCAGGGCCGTAGCGGAAACCTGGTAAATCAAGGTATAATACTCTCTATAAAGGAATTAATATGGCAACTGACCACACAACTTCTCTTGATAAAAGAAAAACAGTCCTGATTATTGGAGTGAACTCTTTTGTTGGCTCAAATCTCGCAGAGTTTTTTAGAAAAGATTATCGTGTGGTTGGAACCTACCATCTAAAACATCACCCTCTTCCTGGAATTTTAACGCTTCCATGTGATGTGCTTAATAAAGAAGAAGTTCAATTGGTTCTTTATGCTTTTAAGCCAGATTTTGTTTTGTATTGTGCAGGATTGGTTTCTCTTAAGGACTGTGCTGAAAGACCAAATGTTTGTGACGCTCTTAATTCAACAGGATTATTTAATGTCGCAGAACTGGCTCCGCGCTATGGCGCTCGCATCGTTTACTTTTCATCTCAATTTGTATTCGCTGGTGCTAACAAAAATTATAATGAAATGGATAACCCTGATGTTATTACTCAATATGGAAAAGCTCAGGCTTCCTCGGAATTTTATTTACAAAAATCTTCCCTCAATTATTTAATCTTCAGATGTAATAAGCTGTATGGGCGAGGATTGACACCACTTCGAAATACTTTTTTTGAGTTACTGCAAAAAAATATCAAGAATAATCAAGGGGCCGCTTACGATGATTTTGTTCATCAAGGTTTTTTAGACATTTATTATTTGGGCATGATTCTAAAAATGTGTATTGATAAAAACGTTTCAAACCGCTTGGTGCATTTTAGTTCACAAGATACTATGACCTATTATGAATTTTCAAAATTATATTGCGAAATATTTAATGAAACGGATGGATTGGTTAATAAAGGGAAGTGGCACTTTCCAATCGCCAAAGGTGCCAACCGTGAAAAGCTAGAAGAGCATCTCCATTTTAAATTAGATATACTAAATATCGAAGGGCTGCTTAAAATCAAGATGCCGACGATCAGAGAGTCGATCGAATTTACCTATAAAAGATTTAATGGAAGCAAGCATGTAAGTAAGTCCATTACCAATAAAGGCGATGGGATCTCTTACATTTAGCGAGCAGAATTGACAATGAATTCTGTAAGGTAGTGACGAACCAAGGCGTCGACATCTACAACTTCATTGTTAAAGCGCCATGTGATTTTATTAAATGGTCCCAAGTGCGCACGCACTTCATGGATATTGGTTGAACCAAATTGATCGTTAAAACTCAAGCGAGCTCCATAAATATCTTTTCCATTGGCAAGAAAGCCAATTGAAATTACATCGTAAGATTTGCGAGCAAAAATTAAACGAAGAGAGTTTCTAAACAACATGAAGTCATTCACAGTGTTTGAAATTTTAAAAAGTTTTATAGCTGCATTAGAGTGATTGCGAGTGCGGTGTTCATTAAATTTTGCAGTGTAAGCTTCAAAACGATCGCGAAGATCATTCATGAAAGCAATTGAAGACTCCTCTAATAAAAGTTCAGGATTTAAATGGCCGTTGATATTAACAATACCCGACTCATCCATATTGATTTCGTCTAAGGCGAGACCTTCGATCCAGGCGTAATTAAGAGGTTGAAATGCAAGATTTTGTTCGATCATATAAAAATGATCGGGGCAGAGAGTTAAACTGTCAAGGGCTTAAAAATTCGAACTAATTTTTTGGCTCATTGAGGAAAATCCCCGCTATAATTATTTCATGAAATTATTTACGAGAGATTTTCTCTATACAGCATTTTTTTTTCTGCTCCCACTTCTTTATTTTCTCTCGCTTCCGGTTTCGACCAGTGATTTGGCAATCTGGACAGCTCTTGGCGTCCAGGGAATCAAAACAGGAAGTATTCCCATCTATGATACTTTCAGTATTCTTCCCACGAGCAAAATGATTTATCCTTCGTGGGGAATTTCCTGGCTTTATGGCTTAATTTATTTAAACACTGGAAAATGGGGAATTTCATTTTTAAGTCTTTTTCACAAATCAGTGCTGCTTCTTTATTTGTTTTTAATCTATCGCTGGTACTTATTAAAAATTCCAAATCGTTGGCATCCTAAAAACTTAGTTTTAATTTTAATTTTTTTCCTGGGAAGCTCTTTTCTCTATGTCGACCGGCCAGCACTTGTCGCTATTATTCCATTTCTTTTTGCATTTACCTTAGTAGAGCAAAATGCTCAGTTAAGTGAAAAAAATATCATTAAACTCTTTGTCATTACCAGTTTGTGGATAAATATTCATGCCTCAGCACTCCTGGTCATATTAATGTTAGCTTGGAAAATATTCTCATCTGCAATAGTTGAAAAATGGACAGGCAAAAAATCATTAGATTATAAAAGTTTTAGCCTGGCGGTTGTGGCAACCAGTGCTGCTCTTGTAATCAACCCATTTGGGGGGCACATATTTTCCTACACGCTACAGACAGCAACAATTTCCAATAAGAGAAAGTTTGATGAGTGGCTTTCCCCTTTTCATTTTAACGACATTTTTCATTCATCACTTTATTTTTTGTGGCTTTCATTTTTTCTATTTATTCTCTTCAAGGAAATAAAAAATAGAAACTATAGGCTTTTTATTTCACCCTATTTTTTTTTGAGCATGATGGGACTCCTCGCCATAAGAGATATCATTTGGACATTTTTTTTAATCGTCCCAATGCTAATGGTCGACGGTCCCCAAAATGAATCCAATGGGAAATCCTCATTTTTTAATTTGATTTTTGTGACACTTTTGTTTGGCTTGTGTGTATGTGTTAATCCATTTTACAGACCAGATTTTATTAGTAATTTAAACCCTGCCCGTTACAGCTTGAAAGAAATGGTTCCGGAAGAAGAAATTCAGATTATTTTTAAAAGTGGAAATCAAAAGCCGATAATGAACGACTTGCCAACAGGGGGATATGCTGCACTTAGGTTACAGAATAAAATATTTATTGATGCTAGAAATATTATTTTTTCTGAAGATGCCTTTAGGGAGTTGCACACAGTCTTTGTTGTGGGCGGCGACTGGAAAAAAATTCTTAATAAATACCAATTTGGATTTGTTTTACTGGTTAAATCAAATGAGACAAAAAGACTGATTAGTGAAATTGAGAAATCAATCGAGTGGAAAGTTGTAAGCTCTAGGGTGAATTATTTTCTAGCACAAAAAATTTAATTAAATTTAAAAAGAGTCTAGGTGTTGGACTTACTCTCAGGTTCCGCCCATTTTTGAAATAGGTGGCCGCAGTTAGTAGTCACTTCAGGCTTCTCACTTAAAAAACCCAGAGGGTTTAATATGAGCTTGCACACCGTGACCAGGGACCGCTCCCGATAATATCTTTATAGAGGAACCAACTTAATGCCAACTCCTAGACTCACTTTCATTATACACCTCAGCTGTTTACATCTCTAGGAAACTTTTTACCTCTCTCGTAATTTCTAATAGTTGTCTGAAAAAAAACTCTTTTCCTATATTACAGGATTGAAAAGTTGAGTGTTATGGTAAAATGATTGAGTAAAGGATTAAAGATTTCGCTGAAGATTACCGAAAAGATATCTAGCGTGTATCTGCAAGAGGAGAAGGACAATATGAAAAAGGTTATGGCCTATTTAAAAGACGAAAGTGGGCAGACGTCTACAGAGTATATTCTGCTTGTCGCGGTTGTAGCGATGATTGTTTTTAAGTTTAAGACTACTGCGGGCTCGAAGCTCGATGGTTTAACGCAAGCTGTTTTTGGTAAAGCAGATAAAATGGTCGAAGGTATTCAGACAGAATAGTTTTAAAAATACTTTCGTCGTAAGTCGCCTTTTTCGAATAATTGCCTCGGCATTATTTGCCTCCTATTGCGCCAAGAGCTTCAATCTTTAATCTTTAAATCATGACAATTAAAATAAAAATGAGAGCCCAAGGTCAGGCACTCATTGAATACCTTCTAATTTTTAGCTTCATGACTTTCATTGCCATCAGTATGGTAAAGGGACTCGGTGCCACTCTATTAAGCTCCGTGGGCTATGTGGGCTACGAACTCACAGAACAATTCACAGTTGGTGTATGTGCAAAAGAATGTTTTTTTGATGGATATGTTAATAAGGGAAAAAAACCATGATACCTATGATGGTGTTTATTTTTCTTTCCATCCAACTCTTAGTCGTAGCCTACATAGATTTTAAAACCAGCAAAATTTCGAACACCTGGCTAATCATCAATTTTATTTTTTTTTGTTTGCTTACAATCGTATATCCAAAAATTTATGTCTGGAACTTTAGCGTAATGCTCTTTCCAGTTGCATTTTTAATAGTAGGATTTGCATTATTTGTAGTGAATATTATGGGCGGGGGAGATTCTAAATATCTTTCTTCACTCTACCTTTTAATTCCTTTAGGGTTTCAAGAGATAGTGTTTCTTTATCTTCTATACACGACGGTGATCGTCGGAAGTTCACTTTTATTATTTAATACTCTCAAAAATTTCGATAAAATTGTATTATTAGTAAAAATTGGTGATGTGAAAGGAATAAAAAAAATTTTTGGAAAAAAATTTACTTATGCACCAGTAATCTTTATCGCATGGATGTGGTTCGGATGGCAAAATCATTCAGTTTTAGGCTATTAAGAAATAATCTTGGTCAAACGGCTGTGGAATATATTCTGCTTTTAGCAGTTATAAGCTCACTCAGCTATACCTTCTATAATAATAAAAGATTTAAAAACTTTCTCGCAGGTAAGGATGGGATGTTTGCCGTCATGAAAAAAGGAATAAGTTATTCTTACCGCTATGGTTTAGACTATAAACAAGATGTTTCATTTGAGGATAAAATGCAATTTGATTATAGCAATAAGGGCCACGATACTTTTTATAGTTCCAAAGAAAATCAATCTCACTTTTTTGGGGGCTCTGAAATTTATCCAAATACCCCATGAAAGAAAAAAATAATAAAGGCCAATCAACGATTGAATTTATTTTAACCTTTACGGCCGCTGTCGGTTTCATATTCCTATTCCTAAAAATGGCCCTTAACTATACCAATGGTTACATGGTTCACCATGCCACCTTTATGGCCTCTCGTGCTTACTTGGTTGGGGATGCCGAACGCTATCCTCGTGCCGAGGCAGGTGATGCCCTAGCTTTTGAATTAGCGAAAGCGGTTTTTGCTAAAAATCTTCCTGCCGCTTTGATTCCTGATTTTGATGGAGTTTTAATAGAAAATAATCCTGACAAAATCGGTATATCTGTCTTTGTCGGAGTCTGGGTAGAATTTAATCAAGCCTTTTCACTCGGATTTGTGGGAGGGAAGGATAAAGTGGCATTCCGTTCAGAGTCTTTTCTAGGAAGAGAACCCACTCGTGCAGAGTCAGCCGAACAAGTTTGTAAGGCCATAAAGACTGTGACTGGCGGGGACTGTGATGTGGAAGCGACTTTGGATGATAATGGTGGATAAAAAAATGAAAAACAGCTTCCATCAAAAAATTCTTAATCAAAAAGGACAAGCTCTCTTTGAGATGATTTTGTTTTTACCTTTCTTAATGTTTCTTTACACAATTTATTACACCGCCGGAAATTCGATCAGCGGCTCCATAAATCAACAAAAAGCAGTCAGAGGGTACTTTTACGCTCTAGTAAAAGGAAATTCTTATATCGTTACACTCGCTGATCTTAGAAAATTAAAAGAAGAAAGTGTTACCAAGGTTGGCTTTAACGCCATTGGATGGAAAGAACGCGTAACATCTACAGAAAAACCTATTGCCCCGTGCTTTCATTTTTCTTCCCTCTTAAAAAATAATACGACTGAAACATGTGAAGGCAGTGAACGCGACGGTGAAGCCACTAGTCGCTTTATCCGACTATTTACCTTCTATGGTGTATGCGGCCCTTATTATAATTTTAGTCAGACTCCTCTTGATGATAAAGGCCACTTCGATATCGATCCACGCATTCAAGCCTCCACTGTTAGTTGCACCCTCGGCCACTAGTGCAAAATCTTCCCCTCCGTAAAAAATGATCAAAGTTTGGTAGAATTAAAAAGCTAGTTATTTAAACAGGTTGGAAAAGATGAACACACGCGCCCTGACTCTGGCCCTCGTTATCGCAGGATTTGCCATGATGATGGTCTATACATATATCGAAGATCAAAAAGCGGCAATGATAAGAGACTATGGTACTCAAAGTTCTGTCATCGTTGCAAAAGTAGATATTCAAGAATTGGATTTGATCGACGATTCAAAAATTCAAGTAATAACTGTTCCAGAAAATTTTCTTGCTCCAGGACATTTTAAATCGGTGAAAGATTTAGAAAATACAATCGCAACTGTTCCAATTATTAAAGGTGAGCAGATAACAAAGCCAAGAGTGACTTATCCTGGAATTAAAACAGGTCTATCGCGACAAGTTTCAATTGGTAAACGTGCCGTTGCAATTAATATTACAGAGAGAGATGCCGTAGGGAGATTGATCAAGCCAGGCGACAGAGTTGATGTCCTTGCAGCTATTGATATTTCTCAAGGTTCAAGAAGAGATTTACAGAAATCCAGAACAATTCTGCAAGATGTTTTAGTTCTTTCAACTGGTATGAGTATGACGAATTCAATTCCAATTTATGGTGTTGAAACTCCAAAAGTTATTCGAACGATGAATTTAAATACATATACCTCGTACAATACAATTACACTTGAGCTTGATCCTTACGACGTTCAAAAACTTTCATTTATCCAGGCTTACGGAGGTGGGACATTGTCTCTTGCCCTAAGAAACAACGCGGATAAAGAACCAGTGCGATTAAAAGCAACTCAGATTTACGATGTACTCGGGGAAGACGCTTCAGAAGCTAAAATTTTCTTTAATGATAAATATACTAAAGAGAATAAAAATAATGCTCAATAAGTTTTACTCCTTAATTTTTGTCAGTTTTTTTAGCTTGTGTTTGCTGGCTCAAGATGAAGTTAGCAAAGAGGAAACGTTGAAGGAAATTGATGTCGTTGTAGGTTTAGAAAAAATTATCAAATTAGATTTTGTTCCCAATAGTGTTGTTAAGCTGGCAAACGAAAATCTTGCGAGTTACCAAATTGTTCCTTCAAAAAAAGAAGTTCTCCTGACAGGCTTAAAGGCCGGGGAAACGACACTTACCTTGAGAGATACAGCGGGTGATATCCGCGCTCGTTACTTAGTTAAAGTTACGGCGTCGGACCAATCGAAAGTCGTTGTTCAATTAAAAGAATTGTTAAGTGACGTTGAAGGATTAGAAATAGGAATCAAGGGAGACTCCGTTTTTGTCGGCGGTCAAATTGTTGTTCCAAGTGATATTGGTAAAGTCGTCGTTATCTTAGATAAGTACCCAGATGTTTTAAGACTAGTTGAGCTCTCTCCACAAACACAATTAATTATTGCCAGGAAAATGCAGGAAGAAATTCAGAAAAGTAACTTTAAAGATGTCACAGTGAGAGTCGTGAACGGAAGTTTTTGGGTTGAAGGTGTCGTTGGTTCCGAAGATGATATTAAGAGGGTTGAGCAAATTGTTAACGCTTACTTGCCAGATCAAATTCAAAATTTAGCAAGAAGAGCTGATGCCGTTCAATCAATAAAAAAACGCCCTTATGAAATTCTTTTAACTTTTAGTTCAAAGCCAAAACAAGAGCCATTGCCAAAGTTGTTTAAGCTTACAGCTCAGTTTGTAGAATTAACGAAAGGGTATGATCGACTTTTTTCCTTTACATGGACACCAACGCTAGGAACAGGAGATGGATCAATTGCAATTGGAAAAAGTACTAGTGGAGGAGTGACAACTTCATCAACTGGAGCTTTATCTGCAACTATTTCAAACCTCTTTCCCAAACTAAATTCAGCTAAAAGTGCAGGGCATGCCCGCATTGTGGAGTCAGGAGTCGTTGTAGTTAAAGAAAATGTTGCAGGATCTATCAAAAAAACGACAACGATTCCTTATCAAATTGGAAATACTGATAATGCTAAGGCCGGAGCAGCGGTAGCAGGATTTGATATGAACATTACTCCAACCATGCTTCAAGAAGAAAAAATTAATTTAAAAATAGTTATCCATGTTTCTTCGGCTTCAGGTGATAATCCACCTCAAACACTCGACAACACCGTTGATACAACAGTCATTGTTAAGTCCCAAGAATCAGCTGTTATTGGTGGCGTCGTGACCAACAAAACTTCAACTGATTTTGATAAAGATGGTGTGCCTCTTGCTATTGCCGATGGGGTGCCCTTGTTTTCATTTGTAAAATCAAAAAAATATTCTACCAGCCGCACGCAATTCGTAATGTTTGTAACTCCAGAATTAATTGAATCAGCTGCAACTGGTGCATCTGATATTGAAAGAAAGTTTAGAAAAAGGAGCCGATAAATGGCCGGACATATAATTTCCATAATTGGGGGAAAAGGCGGATTGGGTAAATCTCAAGTAGCCGCGAACCTCGCTTTTGCTTATGCCATTGAAGGAAAAGTGAAAACTTTGCTTTTAGATTTCGATCAAAAAGCAAGCGGTGATCAAGATTTTATTACAGGAATGAAGGGCAAGAAAAACATTAAAGAGCTAGCAGAGTTTAAAGGTGCAATTGACCCCAATTCTATTCAACAATTCGTTAGCATGAACCAAAATGTTTATTATATCGGGATGCCCAGTGATCCCATGGCCTCAAGTGGAATTGAAGTTGAAGCTCTCGGACGAACACTGAAGGCCGTTACTAATATTTATCCAGTAACCATAATTGATGCTGGAAATGAATTAACCCCGCTTGCAATTAAGGCTCTTGAATATTCAACCCTTATTTTAGTCGTGGTGACTCCAGATATTCTAGCATTGAATCAGACTAAGCGTATGTACTCTGATCTAGTAACCATGATGTTTCCCAAAGACATGATTCAATTTATAGTGAATCAGGCCCAGCAAGGTCATCCTGTTACCAACGATGTTATTGCTAAAACTTTAGGCAAGCCTGTCTTCTCGGCAGTTGCTAAAGATGATCAGAATTGCACTTTAGCTCTCAATCAAAAAAAACCAGTCATGTTAGTAGCCCGAGGAAGTCCTTTTGCTAAAGGAATAATCGATACCGTTAGAAGATTAAACGAAAAAAACGTTTTAAAAACGCTGGAAAAACTTTCAAAACCATCTGATGCCAGTGCAAAAAAAGAAGAAGCGAAAGATGCTTCTGGAGCTCCGATTAAGGGTGGAAAAAGTCCGTGGACTGAGCTGAAGTCTCGAATTCATAAAGCACTTGTTGAAGAAATGGATTTAAAGAAAACTGATGAAAATGATCCTAAGGCCCAAATTATTTTAAAAGAACAGACTAAAAAAGTAGTCGTTGATCTCTTGGGAAAAGAAGACACAAAAGCTGTGCTCAATTCCAGAGAAGATATGAATCAAATCGTAAAAGAAATTATTGATGAAGCTTTAGGTCTTGGGCCTCTCGAAGATCTTCTGCGAGATAAGACCGTTTCGGAAGTCATGGTTGTTGGTCCTTATAAGATTTATTATGAACAAAACGGAAAAATTAAACTTTCAGATGTTACTTTTACGAATGATCGTCAGGTCCTAAATGTCATTGAAAGAATCGTAGCTCCTATTGGACGTCGTATTGATGAAAAAACTCCCTACGTAGATGCTCGTCTTCGCGATGGTTCACGGGTGCATGCTATTATTCCTCCCTCATCTATTGATGGTTGTACAATTACTATTCGTAAATTTCCAGAGAAGCGATTGACTTACAAAGATGCTGTTAAGTTTGGATCAATGACTGAAAGTATGGCCGACTTTCTCCGAATTGCAGTTGAGGCTCACCGAAATATTATTGTGTCTGGAGGAACAGGTTCTGGTAAAACCACGCTTATTAATATCCTTGGAGGATTCATTCAATCTAACGAGCGTATTATTACCTGTGAAGACTCGGCAGAATTAAATTTTCCGCAAGAACATATTGTTCGACTTGAAACACGTCCTCCTTCTCTCGAAGGCGATGGCGCAATCGATATTCGCTGTCTCGTAAAACAAACTCTTCGTATGCGACC
This sequence comes from Bacteriovorax sp., assembly GCA_028710485.1. Classification (GTDB taxonomy): domain Bacteria; phylum Bdellovibrionota; class Bacteriovoracia; order Bacteriovoracales; family Bacteriovoracaceae; genus Bacteriovorax. The sequence continues at coordinate 45,145 of JAQTTZ010000004.1, forward strand.
AGATCGAATTGTGGTCGGAGAGTGTCGCGGCGGTGAAACATTAGATATGCTTCAAGCGATGGGGACTGGGCATGATGGCTCTATGACTACTGTGCATTCCAATAATCCTCGCGAATGTATTGGCCGCTTGGAAACGCTTGTTCAGTACGCGGGGACGTCTATTTCAGCTCGAGCCATTAAAGAAATGATTGCTGGAGCAGTTCACTTAATTATTCAACAGTCGAGGTTGGATGATGGAAGCAGAAAAATTATGTACGTCACTGAGATCGGCGGACTTCAAGGTGATACAATGATACTGCAGGATATTTTTCTCTATGTTCAAAAAGACATGGATAAAAACGGAAAAATTATCGGAGAGTTTCAGGCCACAGGGTTTATTCCTAAATTTATTGAGGTGCTTGAGAAAAAAGGATTTAACGTACCTCGAGGAATTTTCAGCAATCGCCCTCCTGCGGCGGTTGCGGCGGTAACACCAGCGGTAGCTCCGGCAGCAGCGCCAACTGCTGTAGCCAGTGCAGTCGCTAAGCCTCTTTCTGGAAATGGAACCCCTTCTACAACGCCACCGGGAAAGCCACCGGTGAAGAAATAGGGAAGTAGGATGAGCGTATTTATAGATCTTATTGGCCTCAAAGGGCTCATCTCATTGGTGGGTATTTTGATATTTATCTTAAGCTATAAATACTCAGTGAATATTTTTGATTGGGTTGAACAACAAACTTTCGGGACTCGAACTTATATAATGGAAAAATTGGAATTTCTTTTTATTGAAATTTCTCAAGATCGTCTTACTTATATTTTACTAGGATCTTCTGTCGGGCTTGGCGCTTTTATATTTATATTATGTGGAATTATAGGGGCGTGGATTATTGGAATTATTTTGGGAGTTATTTTTGCGTTTATTGGTTTTAAGGCACCTCGATTAATTGTTGATTACTTAGTAGAGAAAAGAATCAAAGCCTACTCGAAACAAATGGTGGATGCCCTACAGTTGCTTGCTAACGGAATTCGTGCAGGTCTCTCAGTGCCACAATCACTGGGCATGATCGTTGACGAAATGCCGGCGCCTATTTCTCAAGAATTTAATATAATTCTTCAGCAAAATAGAATTGGAGTTCCGTTAGAGGAATGCTTTGAAAATTTGGCAAAAAGAGTGCCAACAGAAGACAATGATATGTTTGTCTCATCTATCAACATTTTAAGAGAAACCGGAGGTAATCTTGCAGAAACTTTTGACACTATCGTTGATGTAATTCGCGAAAGGGTTAGATTGCAACAAAAAATTGACACTTTTACTGCTTCAGGAATGTTTCAAGGGATGGTTATAGGGGCCATGCCTTATGCCTTAGGATTAATTTATTATGTGCAAGATCCCGCCTCTATGACTCCACTATTCACCACGGTAATAGGATTTATCATGTTGTTTTTTGCAGTTCTCTTCGATTTAGCGGGTATTTACGTTATAATGAAAATTGTAAAAATTAAGGTTTAAAGAAATTAAGTTAAACGACCGAAATATTAAATGGATTTTTTTATTAACAAGGACTTGGTTTATGAATTTAAAAAAAGCACTAATTGCTCTCATTTTGCTACCGATGGTAGCCTTCGGTGGAGTGAATTTAAAGAATGGTAACTTTTACATCACGTACACTGATATCATCGTTCCCGGAGGGGACCACGATTTAGAAGTGACGAGAACATACAATGCGAAATCAATTGAAAATGGTTGGTTTGGTTTTGGCTGGGGCTCTCTCTATGAAACAAAACTAGTTGTTTCTGCTGACGGATCTGTTGTTGTTATTGAAAATGGTTCTGGCGCGCAAACGCGTTTTGTACCGAAAGAAGCTGTAAATGTTGGATCAGCTTCGAAGAAAATTGTTGAAGCAATGAAGAAGAAAGAGCCAATGAGTGAGTCTGCTGTGCAAGCATTGATTAATCGTTTAAATAATGATGCTGAAATTCGCCAAGCATATTCAAAAAAATACAATGTTGAAACTAAGCTGGCAGACGGAACAACTCTTTATTCAAATGACCGCGGTATCCAAACAATCGTTAAAGAAAAAGATGGATACAAGAGAAGTAACTCTGATGGGCGTACGGACTTTTTTGACAATGATGGAAAACTTACAAAAATCACAGATAAAAATGGTTATGCTATCTTGTTCGAATATAAAGCGAACCAGGTTTATGCGATCAAGGACACTCAAGCGAAACAAATTCTCTTAGAGTGGTACCCAGATGGAAAAATTAAAAGCGCCTCTTCTGCAGGGGACAAAAAAACTAACTACACTTACGATCCTAAAGGAAACTTAATCCAAAGTGTTGATGTTGGTGGAAATAGTTATAAATATGATTACGATGGTAATCACAACTTAACGACGATCACTTATGTTGATAATTCTAAAATGCATATTAAGTACGACAAAAACTCTTTTGCCACTGAAGTTGTAGAGAGAAACGGAGAGTCTACTAAGTACAAATACGAAAACAATCCTAAAAATCCAGACCTACATTACTGGACTACTGTTTCTAAAAAAACTGCAGATGGTCCAGAGTCAGTTAGTCGCTACGAGTACGAAATTAAATCTAAACCAGATGGTCAGCAATACACTTACAGAATTGCTACTGAACTTGACGGGACTAAAACTGAGACAATCTACTCTGAATGTTGCTCGCTTCCATTAAAAATTACTCGTGGAAAAGATGTAACTACATTTGAATACAATGCCAAAGGACTTCTTACTAAGAAGACTTCGACTAAGGGTGAGTTCGTTCAACTTGATTACGATGATAAAATCAATAAGATTACAAAAGTTGTAAATAATGAAGGTTGGACCACTTTCCAATACGACAAAACTGGAAACCTTTCTAAAGCTGTTAACAGCTCTGGAAAATCAGTTCTCTTGATTTACGACCGCGCCGGAAAGATCACTAAGATGATCGATCAGGAAAAGAACGATGAAAAATCACGTCGTACACTTTCATTTAAATACAACTCAATGGGAAAGCCCGTTGAAATTGAAATGGAAAACGTTGGAATCATTAACGTAGCTTACGATAACTACGGCGAGATCAAAAAAGTTGAATCAAAGGCCGGCGCAAAGATGGCCCTACAGGTTACTCAAGCATTTCAATCTCTTTTAAGTATTGTTAAACCCGCAGGTGTTAACTTAAATATGTAATTGACCGATACAGATTGTGTCGATAGACGAAGGAGATAACGATGAAAATTTTTATGACAGCAATGATGATGATGATGGTGATGACTTCTGCAATGGCAGGGGATTGTAAACTCGGTGGTGATTGTAAAGTAGAGGCCGACTGTAAAGCACTCTCAGGCGCTTTCTCTAACGGTAAATGTATTGATCCAAAAGCTAATGAGAAAGAAACTCAATGTGCTGGGATCGTGGGTACTGCTGGTGCAAAACCATCTACCGATTCAGCGACAGATGCTGCAGCGGCTGGTGCAAAAGTCCAACAGAAATAAATTTAAAAATATTTCAAGACTGTCCAAATATTTAGGCAGTCTTGATATTTTTTACATTTAGAATCGTTTCAATTTTATTGTTTTTCACCACGTTTCTCTCCAGCGTGTCGGCAGCCACGCTTGGCGATTCCCCGAGTGATCAATGTTGTAGCCGTAGATAATACATCCTTAAAAAATCAATGATGGCCTCTAATCAAATGTGCCAGTAGCTGTCTAAAGTTTATCCATCCTGTAAAAGTTAACGACACCATTATATTTATAGAGTATCTAACACCCTAGAAGACCTGCCGTCAGTACTTGGCATCCCTCGTGCAACGTTAATTGTAAACGAACACAAGGGGAATTTTATGAAACTTTTAATCTTAATAACGATCTCTATAATTTCTTTAAATGTATTTTCTGCAGATCTTGGAGAAGACCAAAAAAGTGAATGTCCTTTTTTGAACCAGTCTTCTAAAAGAGATGCAAAACCCGTTGAAGCTGTTGAATCAGAAATCTCTAAAGAGGGAGCTAAAGTTATTAGCAAATAATAGAACCGTTCATTCCATATTTGATTTTGAAGAGCCCCGCCGACTATGTCCGGGGCTTTTCTTATTTATTAGCTCTTTTAATCGACTGTCGATCTTTTCCTCTCGAAGCATTCGACCAAGTTTGACTATTTTTTCAACGGCCATGTCGAAAAATTCAACACAATTTAATTTTCAGAAAGCTAAGGTCTTTATTTTTCTAATGTTTTATTTTGGCATGATGACTGCAATTAACTATTACAAGAAAGCTTAAATAAACATCGTTAGGGAGCATATATGAAAGCACTAGTAATCGCATCAGTTCTCTTTTTTAGCTTAAGAGCAATATCATCTGAAATTGGCGAGGATCAAAAGGGTGAATGTCCTTATGCTAGCCAGACTTCTAAAAGAGAAGCAAAAGTTGTAGCACCAGAAGAAGTAGAATCTACAAGTGACGTAGGCGCAAAATCAATTAGCAAATAATTTAATTCCACTCCACTCCACATAAAAAAAAGCCCATCGAATGATGGGCTTTTTGCATTATGAATCTATTGTTTTAAAATTTAGTCATTACTTAATACTTTTCGAAGTCTTTCTCTTTCCTCGTCAGTGTATGAATCATCATTAGCATGCTTTTTTATCTCGTGATTCTTTTTTTGAATCCCTGCTAGTTTAGTTTTTACTTCATCTTTTTCAATGGGCTCAGAGTTAGAATAAAGCTTTTTTGAATAGCGTTTAGTTATCGACATTTTTTGCTTGGTCGTTATGACTGCTTGGTCTGCATAAGGAGTGACCATGGCATAGAATTTATCAAAGAGATGACGCCCGCTGCCGATTGGAATACAGAGTATAGCAAAGCTTAACGTAAAGTAGAAAACAAAGCGGATTAAAAACATATACTCTAGCTCCTAAATGATTAGTGACTATCTTTAACTACAAGCCTTTCGATTTTCTCAACGGCCTTCAAGAGGTCATCGCACTCGAATGGTTTCTGAAGAAAATCAATTGCGCCATTTGAAATTGATTCGATAACAATACTGTCAATGTTAAGCGAAGACATCATAATAATAAAACGCTCGCCAGTATGTTTTTCTTGGAAATGTTTAGTGAGTTCGAGGCCTGATATATCCGGCATAACAACATCAATGAAGATTAAATTTGCCTTAGAACTATGGGCAATCTGAATTGCATCTTCTGCAGATCCAGCCTGACCGGCGACGTTATATCCTTCATTTGTTAAAATTTCAGCCATCGAACGGCGATTAAAATCAGAATCATCTACGATGAGAATTCTTAGTTTGTCGTGATTGCGTGGTGGTTTCATAGAATGATCCAGGATAATTGTTACTAGTATTATGATAACAATTTCCTTACACAAAAAAAGAAAAACCAACAATACTGTTGGTTTTTTACTTTTACTAGACAATTTTATTCAGATACTAAGCAGCTGCAGGCGGCAAAGATTCTTTAGCACGAGCGTAAGTTTTCTTCTTCTTTTTCTCTTTCCAGCCAAGAAGAGCGACATCTAAAACTTCATCGAAGGTTTTCACTGGGATAAAGGTTAATTTTGCTCGGTATTCTTCTGGGATCTCTTCTAGGTCTTTTCTGTTTTTCCAAGGAATGATGATCGTTTTGATGTTCATTCTCATGGCAGCCAATGCTTTTTCTTTTAATCCACCGATTGGTAAAACTTTACCAGTCAGGGTGATCTCACCAGTCATCGCGACTTCGCGGCTAATTGGAGTATTGGTTAAAAGGGAAACAATAGTTGTGGCAAGTGTAATACCAGCACTTGGTCCATCTTTCGGAGTAGCTCCGGCCGGAAGGTGGATATGAATTTCATTTTTCTCAAAGATCTCTTCGTCAATATGAAATTCAGCAGCCTGACTTCTGATATAGCCTATCGCCGTTTGAGCAGATTCTTTCATGACGTCACCAAGTTGACCGGTAAGAGTTAAACCTCTTCCTTTCATTTTTGTGGCTTCAATATAAAGAACTTCACCACCGTGAGAGGTCCAAGCTAGACCAGTTGCCACTCCAACTTCATCAACATCTTTTTCATCATCTTTTGTGTAAACAGGAGGTCCTAAAAGTTTAAAAACCGTCTCTGTCATGATGTGTGTTTGTTCAGCTTCACCTTTTGCGATTTTCATCGCCACTTTTCTACAAATTGCCCCAATTTTTCTTTCTAGGTTACGAAGGCCGGCTTCGGCTGTGTAGCCCTTGATAACACTCGCAACACCGTCATCAGTAAAAGCAATATGCTTTTCATTGATTCCGTTTTCATCCATTTGTTTTGGAATAATGTATTTTTTCGAGATCGCAACTTTTTCTTCCTGGGTATAACCAGAGAGGTTGATGATTTCCATCCTGTCTCTAAGAGGAGCAGGGATTTGATCAAGAACGTTTGCAGTAGCAATGAACATTACATTTGATAAATCAAAAGGGATGTTCAGGTAATGGTCTCTGAAAGCTCCATTTTGTTCTGGATCTAGAACTTCAAGAAGAGCCGATGAAGGATCCCCTTTGAAATCACCACCTAGTTTATCTACTTCATCGAGAAGGATAACAGGGTTATTTGTTTTTACTTGTTTAAGAGCTTGGATGAAACGACCTGGCATTGCTCCAACATAAGTTCTTCTATGACCTCTGATCTCAGCCTCATCTTTTACGCCACCTAGAGAGATACGAACAAATTCTCTTCCACGAGCTTGCGCGATCGTTTTACCAAGAGAAGTCTTTCCAACACCAGGAGGTCCAGAGAAACAAAGAATTGGTCCTTTCATGCCAGGTCCTTTTAATTGTCTAACCGCGAGATATTCTAAAATTCTTTCTTTAACTTTATAAAGTTCAAAATGATCCTCATCTAATATTTCAAGAGCAGCATCAAGGTCGATATGTTCTGGACTTGAATTATTCCAAGGCAGATCACACATCCATTCAAGATAGGTTCTAAGAATTGATGCCTCTGAAGAATCAGGATGCATTTTTTCTAAACGACCAATTTGTTTGATTGATTCTTTTTCTGCTTCTTCACTCATCTTGGCTTTTTTAATTTTTTCTTTTATTTCACCAAATTCATCATCTGGATCTTTTTGTGTTTCATCACCCAGTTCTGATTTGATGGCCTTAATCTGTTCTCTAAGGAAATACTCTTTTTGTGTTTTAGAAATTTCTTCTTTTGCAGTGCTTTTAATTTTATTTTGCATCGCTAGAATTTCTAATTCGCGAGAGAGAATATCGTTGATTCTATGGAGTCGCTCCATTGGGTCAAGTGTTTCAAGGATAGTCTGCGCTTCACCAACATGAAGATTCAAGTTTGATGCAACAAGGTCGGCAAGTCTTCCCGCATCTTTGATATCTTCCAAGATCATCAAAATGTCAGGAGAGAGAACTTTTCCCATGTTAATAACTTTTTCAAGTTGTTCGCGGATGTTTCTCATTAGAGCATTTGCAGCAACATTGTTTTCTGGAATGGCCATATCTGAGACTTTCATTAGCTTACACATGAAGTAAGGAGCTTCCTGAGTAAATTCTGTGATGCGAGCTTTTGAGAGCCCCTGCACAAGAATTTTTACTCTTCCGTCTGGCAACTTTCGCATTCTCATGATCATCGCAATAGTTCCCGTCTCATAGATTTCATCCGGAGTTGGGGCTTCTGCTTTCATGTCTTTTTGGCTAGCAAGAAGAATTAGCCGATCAGATTTGTTAAGAGCATGATCTACGGCCTGAATCGAGGAGTCGCGTCCTACAAAAAAAGGTAAAATCATAAACGGGTATACCACTATGTCCCTAATTGGCAGGAGAGGGAGGTGATCTTTTAGTTCGATGTTGTCACCCTCGTAATTAGTTACCATATCTATCCTCCAAAAATTGGCCTTCGCAAATACATTTGCATTCGAATACTTAAATCGGGATATGAAATAAACTCTTTAAGGAAAAGTGGAGATTTGTGCATTTTTCTTTATATTTTTTGGGTATACTTGATTGCAATAATCAGCGTTCTAAATGAAAATACAGGGAATGTCTGACTAGTTTAAGAGGGAGTTACGTATGAGTTTGACTATAGGGGCAGTTATTTTAGCAGCTGGGGAAGGGAAGCGTTTGAAATTAAATGCACCGAAGCCGCTAGCTCCATGTTTGGATAAAAAATTAATAGATTTTCCAATTAAAGCATTAAAAAACTTTTTTAGTCAAAACAAGATTGATGGGAAGATTACGGCAGTGATCGGACACCAGCGTGAATTAGTTCGGCCTTATATAGAAAAACATCACCCAGATATTGCTTTTGCAATTCAAGAGGAACAAAAAGGAACAGCTGATGCCCTCCGGTCATACTTTATTTCCCATGAGAACAATCACATTACAAATCAGTTTCAATACACACTTGTGATTTGTGCTGACACACCAGTTGTTTCTGCCAAAGAACTAACTGAGATGTTAACTCTTATTACCAATGAAAATCTCGACGGCGTGGCTGCGAGTTTTATTGAAAAAAATCCTAAAGGATATGGCCGGATTGTTAGAGAGAAAAAGGGCTTTCATATTACCGAAGAAAAAGATGCAACTGACGAAATTCGAAAAATTACAGAGGTGAATTCCGGACTCTATATTTTAAAGACCAGTTATCTCCTCGAGCATTTAAAAGCAATTGATTCTAATAATAAGTCGGGTGAATTTTATTTAACTGATGTTTTTAAAGATGGATTAAATGTAAAAGCACACTGTTTTCCAAATGGAGATATATTTTTGGGAGTGAATACTCTCAGTCAATTGGAAGATGCAGAAAAGGCCCTAAGAATCAGAAAGAAAAATGAGTTGAGGGATAACGGCGTACGCTTTATCGATAGCTCTCATTGCTATATTGATAGTGAAGTTGAAGTGGGGGAAGGATCGGTCATTTATCCAAATACCTTTCTTACTGGTAAAACCCAAATTGGAAAAAATGTCGTTATCGAGATGGGTGCTCAGATTACCAATTCGATAGTTGACGATAGTGCTAAAGTTTTAGCTTATACCATTCTAGATGGGGCCCATCTTCATACCAAGGCTTCAGCTGGCCCTTTTGCGCGACTGCGCCCTGGCGCTGACATTGGCCCAGAAGCCAAGATTGGGAATTTCGTAGAAATAAAAAAATCTGTGCTAGATCGCGGCGTAAAAGTTTCACATTTAAGTTATGTGGGAGATGCTTTTATAGGTGAAGAAACAAACATTGGTTGTGGTTTTATTACCTGTAATTTTGATGGGCTAAATAAACATATTACCAAAATTGGAAAAAACAGTTTTATAGGCTCTGACTCTCAGACTATTGCCCCAGTTGTAATCGGAGACGATTGCTTCGTAGCATCTTCATCAACTATCACCAAAGACATGCCGGATGGCTCATTTGCCATATCGCGCGGTCAACAGACAACGAAAGAAGGGATGGCAAAAAAGTTTTTAAAGAAGAAATAATAATGGTAGAACCCCATCTTAGGGTTTTTAATTCGCTCACAAAGGTTAGTTTATGTGTGGAATCGTCGGTTATCTAGGGCCATCTCAAAATTCAGTCCAAATTGTTCTCGAAGGTCTAAGACGACTTGAGTACCGCGGATATGATTCCGCTGGAGTGAGTTTTTTAGATGAACACAATCATCTTCAAAATTATAAAAAAGCCGGAAAGCTTGATAATTTAAAGATTGAGCTTGAAGGAAAAAATATTATTGCCCGCGCCTGTATCGGCCACACTCGTTGGGCAACTCATGGTGGTGTGACAGATGCAAATGCTCATCCTCACTACAACGAAACTCTCTCTATTATTCATAACGGTATTATTGAAAATGCCAACGAGATAAAAAAAGAATTAATGGGGCACGGAGTAAAATTTAAATCTGAGACTGATAGTGAATCTTTTTTAGAGTTAGCAACTTTTGAATTAAAACAAGGCAAGCCAATTCTTGAAGCTATTGCTGATTCCTTTAAGCGCATCCATGGAAACTCTGCTTTTGTAATTCTTTATCCAAAAACAGGTGAAATTTTTGCAATCAAAAGAGGAGCACCTTTGGTATGTGGGATTAACGATATAACTTCTGAAGCATTGGTTTCTTCTGATCCCTATGCTCTTGCAGGGATTGTCCATAAACTTTACTTCCCCGAAGATGAAGTTATTGTTCATCTCTCTGGTGCCAATAAAAACCTGGTAAATTTTTACGAATTAAAAGATCTTGCAAAAACCACAAGATACCTTTCTAAAAAACAAGATATGTCGATCGAGGTTAGTGAAAAAGGTGAGTATGAACATTTCATGCTTAAAGAAATTCACGAGCAACCAGGTCTCATTCGCAATCTGACTCAGTATTATTTTGCAGGAGAGGGGCGTGAAGCATTAGAGAAAATAGCCTTGTATAAACCAAAGCATATTTATATTTCTGCTTGTGGAACAGCTGCTTATGCTGGCTTAGTTATCCGCGATTTCCTTGAAGGAATTAATCGCATTCCGGCCAATGTTGAATTAGCTTCTGAGTTTCGTTACAGAGAACCTATTTTAAGAGAAGGCGATGTTGGTATTTTTGTTTCTCAATCAGGCGAAACAGCAGATACCTTGGCAGCCCAATCGTTATGTAAAAAAGCTGGAGTTAAAACTCTTTCAATTGTAAATGTTGATGGGTCAACTCTTTATAGAGAATGTGATGACAACCTTTTAATTAGGGCCGGAATTGAAATCGGAGTAGCTTCAACTAAAGCATTTACTCAACAAGCACTTACTGGTCGCTTAATGTCTGCAGCAATGGCCGGAGACTTAAAAGACGAAGCTAAGAAAGTAAGTCTTACAGGTAAATTTGCTCTTCTTGCTGAACGAATTGATCGCTTGCTTGTTCAGTCAGACATTATTAAAACTGTTGCAGAATCTATTTATAATAAAAAAGGATTTTTTTATACTGGTAGAGGTGCATATTTTCCAATCGCTCTTGAAGGTGCTTTGAAGTTAAAAGAAATTGCTTACGTTCATGCAGAAGGATACGCAGCGGGAGAATTAAAGCACGGACCGATTGCACTAATAGATGAAGAGATGGTTAATATTGCTTTAGTTGGACCCGAGTTGTTTGAAAAAACAGTTTCGAATGTTCAAGAAATCAAAGCGAGAAAAGGAATTATCGTTGGAATCGGACCTCGTAACAATGAAGAGCTTATGGGACTGAGTGATTATTATATTCCATTGGACTTTGATGGCCTAGATGAATTGTCACCACTATACGTAAACGTAGTTAACCAATTATTGGCTTACTATATGGCAAAATTCAAAGGAACCGATATTGATAAGCCAAGAAATTTAGCGAAGTCTGTAACAGTAGAATAGAAAATAAAAGGGTATAAAGAACAATGGTAAGTCTTGATGGTTTAAATCCCGTTCAAAAACAAGCGGTCCTTCAAACCGACGGACCAGTGATGATTTTAGCAGGTGCTGGCTCTGGTAAAACTAAAACTCTGGTCACTAGAATTACTTATTTATTAGATGAAAAAAACTTAAGCCCGCACCAATTATTAGCACTTACTTTTTCTAATAAAGCAGCTCGTGAAATGCGAGAGCGTATTGCTCACGAGATTGCTACGATAGATATAGGCGCTCTTCAAATTACAACCTTCCATGCTTTTTGTGCAAAAACATTAAGGTCAGAAGCTAATTTTCTGGGTCTTTCGCGCAACTTCACCATTTATGATGAAGGTGAATCAAAGGCAATTGCCAAAGCTTTGCTTGAGCGCAGAGGAATTTCTACCAAAGAAATTAATCCCTATGAAATTTTAAGTTATATAGATTCATTAAAAAATAATGGCTACTACCCCGGACGCGTAATGAGCGAGGGAGGGGCTGACCCAAGTGACGAGTATTTTGGATATTTTGAAGAATACGAATCGGAACTTCATCGTGCAAATGCTGTTGATTTCGGTGGTCTTATTACTGCAGTCATTCAGCTTTTTGAAAAATTTCCAGATGTTCTTCTTCGCTATCAGAATCGTTATCAATATGTATTAGTAGACGAGTACCAGGATACCAACCGCGCTCAGTTTGAACTTATCACCATGCTTTGTGGAAAACGCCGAAATATATGCGTGGTCGGAGATGAAGATCAGTCTATTTATTCTTGGCGGGGCGCCGATATCAGAAACATTCTTGATTTCGAAAAAGTTTTTCCCGATGTTACCATTTTAAAACTGGAACAAAACTATCGCTCGAGTAAAACGATTATTGAAGCAGCTTCGTGTGTGATTGAGAAAAATACCTTGAGAAAAGGTAAGCATATGTGGACTGAAAATCCCGAAGGCGATGCTATCGAGATTGTCGAATGCTTCAATGACAGAGATGAAGCAGAATTCATTGCTAAAGAGACCTATAAACTCTCTAAGGCCGGGGTGTCTTATAAAGAGATGGCGGTCTTTTACCGCTCGAATGCTCAGGCCCGTTTAATTGAAGACTCTTTACGAAAATATAAAATTAATTACCGCGTAATTGGCGGAGTGAAATTTTATGAACGAAAAGAAATTAAAGACATGCTTTCATACATGCGCTTAATTATTAATTCGAAAGATTCTTTGGCATTGAGTAGAATTATCAATGTACCGGCGAGGGGAGTTGGAGCGACAAGCTTGCGCAAATTAGAAATGGAAGCCGTAAATGCCAACACTTCTTTATGGGACATTATTGAACGAATTGTGGATAACCAGAGAAAATCTGGCGAAGAATTCTCTCATATAAAGCTGTCTGCAAAAATTAAATCATCCCTATCAGAATTTGTGACATTGATAAATGAACTTCGCCATCTTGATGAAAACCGTATTAAGCCTTCAGTTATTTACGAAAAAGTTCTCCATGAATCGGGATATTATTCGTTTTTAAAGGCCAATAAAGATTATGAAACACTGGCCCGCTTAGAAAACTTAGATGAACTTTTAAATGCACTCACTCAGTTTGAAGATGGTAATCCCAATGCTTCGCTCGGGACATTTCTTGAAACGATCACCCTAGATACCAGCACAGAGTTTGATGAAGATGCCATTCCTAATCAGGGAGAAGTCTCGTTGATGACAGTTCATGGAGCTAAAGGTTTAGAGTTTACTCATGCCTTTGTTGTTGGTGCAGAAGAAAATGTTTTTCCAAGTTATAGAAGTGTTGATGGTGGCGAAAATGCCATGGAAGAAGAGCGCAGGCTTTTTTACGTAGCTATGACCAGAGCAATGATTAAACTTTATATTTGTTTTGCTCAAGGACGCATGCTTTTTGGACAAGTGAAATTTAATGGACCAAGCCGCTTTATCGACGAAATTCCTGAAAAACTTTTTACTTGGAAAAAGCTTAACAATGCTCCAAGGAAAGAAGAATACAATCCGAGCTGGAAACAAAATAGTAAATACGGTGATACGTTTGATCCTTATGATCAGTCACAGGAAACAAAATATGATGATGAGGCAGTAATTTATCAGGTGAAAGGGCCGGAACGCCTTTCATTCCATGAACCGAAATTTCCCAAAGGATCTAAAGTTGTTCATTCGCTTTATGGTGTGGGGAAAGTTGAAGACAGTGAAGGGGCAGGACCTGACGAGAAAGTGATGATTCGGTTTGTGGATGGCGCTCGTAAAAAGTTTATGGTGAAGTTTGCGCCGATAGTAATGGCATAAAGTTTTTATGAATCTATTGGTCCAAACTTTTCAAATTTTTTCGCAACCAATTGAGGACATTAATCTGTTCTGGGAGCAAGTTCTCATCGCCAATAGTTAAAAGTTTCATTAGATCTTCTTTGTAATCTATATCAAAATTTTTCTCTAAAAAATTAATATTTTTTTCACCAAGTTTTTTTCTTAATTCAGATGAAGTTTGCTCTGAACTATAGGGAATAGATGTCCAAATAGCGCGTTCAATAATTCCTCTGCCTCCGAATAGATAAAAACCACCATCCTGTGTTTCTCCTAAGACAAATCCGGAAGATGAATTTAGTTTGTACTGAGCTCGAAGTAATGTTTTGTAATTAAGATGAGGAAGATCTGCTCCAATTAAAAAAACTCGTTTATGCTTTTTCTGCAGTTTAGAGTAAACAGTGGCAAGACGCTCTCCTAATTCACCATGACCCTGATAAATAGTATTAAAACTATTCCAGAGAGGATGGTGGAGAGTTTCTTTTTCTGCTACAGCCCAGTAAGCTTCAATCTTTCCTTCGCTTTTCTTAATGGCCTCCATCACTACCGCTTCAGTTGCCTTAATAGACAAATTAAAAAATTCTTCAGCTTTTTCTTTTCCGATATCTGCAGCTAGCCTGCTTTTTACAGGAGAAACCCCAGGCGTTTTTACAAAAATTGCTATAGCCGTGGAGAATTTCTTTTTCTTTCTTGAGCGTAGATAAGTCAACCACTGAGGAATTGCTTGTTTATAAGTCAAAATAATATGGCGAGAAGTAGTCATGACCCAGCCAAAATTTCGGTATTTTCTTGCACTGGTAAAAAGCTCTGCATAGGCCGGAAGAACTTCAATTCTTCTTTGGTGAGCTTTCCATACGAGGAGATGATCTTCCCCATATAAGGCATTTTCATCAAAGAGACCTAGAGAGAAAAAAGTCTTCCTCGCCATGAAAAAACCTTGATCGCCAAATGGCATCTTTAATAGGTGAGAACGCCAATAAGCTCCAAGAGTATTTAAAATCATCAAGCGGGGGCCATCAGACAGAAAATTTAAGTCAAAGAAGAAAATCGCTTCAGGTTTTTCTTTTAATTTCTCTTCGATTTTTTGCAAGGGACGATTAGATAATCTTGAATCAGCGTGCAGAAACCAAATAAATGACTTCGTCGCAATCTGGGCTCCTCGGTTTTGTTGATGAGCGCGACCAAGTTTTGAGAACTCAAAGCGCACTCTTGGATTGTCTGATTTCTTGTTTTCTAAATCAGGACCAACCACAATTATTTCAAAATCACCTTGGTGACTTAAAAGTTCAGTGACAAGATCTTGCCATGAATTCTCTTGGGATTTTACGGGAATGATAATACTTAAATCATTCATTTAAGTAAGGGCCCCACCACATGAACTCCCGGCTCCGGCCGTACAGCCATAACAGTGATTTGCAACAGCAATTTTTTTATTTTTAAAGTCATCGAGTTTTTCAATATTCCAAAGAGTAGTGGTTTGAGGATGAGTGGGAATCTCAAGCATCTGGTTAAAATCACAATCATAAATCTGTCCATCCCACCCGATAGAAATAAGTGATTTACACATTACAGAATCAACAGCATGGGGATTAAAATTATTCAATAATAGATCCATATACTCGTCATATTTCCCAAGACGATTAAGATCTTCAAGGAAACGTTTAATGGGCATATTGGTAATTGTATAAAGTTGATTAAATTCTAAATTAAAAAGATGTTTTAACTCGTGCTTATAATCAGCTTGCAGTTTTTCCTGAGGACCAGGAAGAAAAGCTCCTCCGGGATTATAAACTAAATCCAATAACAGGCCTGTGCCTTCTACTCCAAAACCCATTGAGTTTAAAAGTTTCAGCGCTTCTATGCTTTTATCAAAAACGCCACGCCCTCTTTGTTTATCAACATTTTCTTTGGTGTAACAAGGCATAGAGGCAACGACATGCACTTTTTGTTCTTTTAAAAATCGGGGAAGATCTTCAAACCCTTTTTCGTAAAAGACCGTTAAGTTGCAGCGATCAATCACTTCTAAGTTCATCGAACGAGCAGCACTTACTAATTTTTTAAAATAAGGATTCATCTCAGGAGCGCCACCAGTAATGTCGATAGTTTTTAAATAAGGAGACTGACTCATTAATTCTATCAAGCGATCAATCGTTTTTTCGCTCATCATCTCAGTGCGATTAGGGCCTGCTTCCACATGGCAGTGATGACAAGCTTGGTTGCACATTTTTCCAACGTTGATTTGTAAAATATCAATCGAGACTCGGGCCAAGCTTAACTGATGTTCTTGAAGTTTTCTTGCAAATGGTAAAATCAAACTTTTGTCCCAGTTGAAGTAAATATTATTTCTGCTATTTCAGAATTTACCATAAAACGATTAGGTGGTCCCCAAAAACCAGTTCCACTATGAACATACACATTCATTCCTTCGTGCTTATTGAGTCCTCTCACATAAGGCTGAAGCAAAGTTACAATAATATTCCAAGGGAAGCCCTGACCACCATGCGTGTGTCCAGAAAGTTGAGTATGAAATCCGGCCTTACATGCTCTAAAACAGGCATTGGGTTGATGAGCAAGTAAAATTTTATAAGCTTCAGTCGGAATTCCCAATACCGCTTTTTTAGGATCACTGGCATTTTTTTTATCAAGCCTGTTGCTTGATGGATCAGTAACGCCTGCTAAAAAGAAATCAGTATTATTATGCGAGAGTTTAACATTTTCATTCATGAGAGGAGTCATTCCGGAACTTCGCGCCCATGCAACCCATTCGTTAGCATACCAGTAATATTCATGATTTCCTGTGATGAAATATGTTCCAAGGCGAGATTGGAAATTAAGAAAGGGAAGTAATTCATCTTTTAAATAAGCCACTCTGCCATCAACCATGTCACCGGTGATCGCTATCAAGTCTGGCTTTAAAGCATTTACTTTTGTAACTAGCATTTCACAGAATTCTTTTTTTAAAGTCGGACCGATATGAATATCTGACAATTGAACAATTTTTAAGCCATTTAGATTTTTATGAGCTTCAGAAAGAGGAATATGGATTGTACTGACTTGAGGATCAAAAGAATTTGCATAACCAGCTCCGGCAATCATCGTACTCGTAGCGATGCCAGTAATCGCTAAATTTTTTTTAAAGAATTCTCGTCTTCCGAGATCGGCTAGAGCTGGAGGGGATCTTTTGAAAAAATTATCAAAAGTATGCTTGAGATCTAAAAGAATAAAGACCAACGTGATTAATCCCAAAAACCCCAAGAGCACGTAACTCAGGTTGATAAGAAAATAGAAAGCAGAATTATTTAAGTAAGAATTTTGTATTCGATAAATAAATCTAAAAAAAGCGCAGAAAACAAAAATAAAATCAAAAACATAAAGCCAGAGGTGGCCAATTTGGAAAAGATTTACAAAGTTTCGCTTTAAATTATGGCGCATGTATAGCCATAAAAGGATTGAAAATAGAGCTGAAACAATGGAGGGAATTATTGTCATACATTTATTATAATGAATAATTTTTGAGAATGGATTAAAATACTTTATGGAAAATAGTATTAATCAAAGGGTTTTGATCATTGGGGCAGGTCCCGCAGGCCTTACTCTCGGGTATTACCTAAATAAGTATAATGTTGATTACTTAATTTTAGAACAAAGTGACAAGGTAGGTTCCTCATGGACCCAAATGCCAGACCATCTTCATCTAATAACTTATTGGAAGTCTAATTGCTTACTTGATGAGGATCTAAAGCTGTTTGATCCCGACAAAATCCATTCTGCCAAGGATTTCGCTCAGTATCTAGAAGATTTTTCTTCCATCCATCAATTAAAAATTAAAACTCACAACAAGGTCTTGGACATTGCCAAAGAGAATAATCAATTTATAGTTCGCACTCAGATTGATGAGTACAAGGCCGTTTTGGTTGTGGATTGTCGTGGTTATTTTAGTTTTCCATATATTCCTCTATTGAAAATTAATGGAAATGCCCCTTTTATGATGCACTTTAAGGATTACAAAAATTGTACTCAGTTAAATCAACATAAAAAAATTTTAGTAGTCGGGAAACGTCTTTCGGCAGGGCAGCTGCTTTGCGAATTATCGATTTCTGGAAAACATCAATTATTTCTTTCAGCGAGAAGCTCTATTCGCTTCAGCTCACCTCTTTTTCTTTTTAAACATTTTTTAAGACATCTGGATTTCTATGAAGGAATTATTAAAAAGTTCAATCTTCGCTTAAAAGAAGCAAGAGAAGTACCAATGCATATAAGTGCAAAGACAATAATCAAGAAACAAGTAAAAGTTTTTGGAGATATTGTAAAAATTGAAAATAAAAAAGTTCATTTTACCTGTGGAACGATCCAAGAGATAGACGCCATTGTTTTTGCCACTGGTTTTAGTCCGACAGCTATTAACTTGCGAGATGATTTCGAATCCGCAACTATTGATGGCCTTTATTATCTAGGTCGAGGAACTCAGCGAACCTTTACTAGTCGCTTCATTAGAGGAATTCGTGAAGACGCTTCTGTTTTAGGCCAGTTGATTTTAGGTAAGCTGGCACCTAATAATAAATCCCAATAAAAATAGGTGCCGAAAGGGAATAAAAAGAGCAATAAAATGGCACGATCAACAAGACTCGCGAGCAATGCTGTTTCAAATTGAATCCCATATTGTTGAGCAATATAAGCAGTCGCTACTTCTTTTACGCCAATATTTCCCGGAAGAACTTGGAAAAAAGATGAAGCTAAAAGAATAAGACTAATCTCAAATGAATCAATTAAATGAATGTGAATTCCAATGGCCTTAAATGAAAGGTAAATTTTAATAGGGTATAGAACAAACATTCCCATATAACAAAATAATGAAATAAGAACAATTTTTTTATCAGTTAAATATTTTTTGGGAGAATACTTGCGCTCCATCTTGAAAAGTCGAGTGAGCAGTTCTGAAGCAAAAATCAAAATAAAAGACGAAATAGTTAAAGCAATGAAAAGAGATTCAAGGGCAACAAAAACAAGATTGTGTTTTTGGAGAAAAAAATGACAGTAGATAGTTCCCACAATTCCTAGTAATGAAAAACCGGTGAGAACGACCGCAAGGGCCATCGAGAGAAATTCTCTAATCGGCAACCCTTTTTTTTCGTTGATATACATCATGCGAATAGCGGTTCCACCTTTGGCAGGAAGGAGCATATTGAAAAGCTCAGAAACAGTACAGAGACCATACCATTCTTTAAGTTTTAAAAAGATATTATGTTTTCTCAAGGGATAAAAATGAGTGATTCCTAAAAGTAGGTAATTGAGGGCGTGAATGCCAATTAAAAGAAAAATAAGGCTTAGTTTAATTGATTTAATTTTTTCGAAAGAAGCGCTGTTCTTTTGAACGTAATAACCAAGCCCAACCAAAAGTGCAGCTGAAAGGGTTAGAAGAACGCGATGATAAATTTTCTTAGTTCTTTCGGTCATATTTATCTCACTAGAATTTTGGGTTTTACTATTTTTAGTATTTGGAAATAAATATTGCTCAGGCCAAAAACCCAGGCATATCTCCATCTGATAACGCTTATGTCGAAATAAATATCATTGAGAGATTTATTTCTAGTGGTATAAACCTCAAGTTGAAGCTCATTCTGATTTTTATCAACTAAACCTGTTTCCAAAATTCCTTTTACTAAAGACTTTGGAGTTGTCCACAATATAGATTGGTTGGGGATTTTTACACCAATTCCTCTTTCGAGAACTTGCAACAAACCTTGGTGACATGTCGGGGTACGTTTATCTTTCATAGCACTTAAATATTTCTGAAAATTACTGAGGTCTTCTTTTGAAATATTTTTAATTCGAATAAAGAGAGCAGCTCTCACATTGTTAACTCTTGAATGTTGATACTTGCAAGGGTTAATACTAAAGCGTGGATGAAACTCTTGGTCACCACAAATTATAAAACAGTGATAGTTTGTCGGAGAAAAACCTATAATAAGTTCATTTCTGATGTCTAACTTATCACCGAAATACCAAATACCATCGTTGCTACCGTCATTTTTGGTAACTTCATGGGAAACGTTAATAATAGCATCTTGGTCAATTTTCATCATAATAGGCCGTAGTATTAAAATACTTCTCCATTAGGCGATCAGCAATATTTGGCAATTTTTTAGACGGATCGAATTTATAACCTTGAGATAGTTTACGAAGATCTACAAAAAACATATTTCCCTTATCACCACGAGCAAGAACTCTTTTATTCGTAAAATGAGCGAGAAATTTTTCGTCTGGTTTAGTTGTTATGCGTTTACCGACATAAACCTTTTCAGTGAAATATTTTTTTGTCACAGCACTTCGGCATACACTTCTTCTTCCCTCTTCGGTATAGAGCTTATAAGTATCAACCATCCAGTAACCAGTGATGGTATTGACTGTCGGATATGGTGCAGGATTTCCCCATCCAATTCTTTTTTTATTACCATTGCTATTTGAAAACCAAGGGAAAATTGTTCGCAAAAAACAAACAAATTCTAAATACTCCATTCTGTCGTAATTACGATTTCTAAAAATAGTCACAGGTTCGCGACCTTCTTCCCTGACAAATTGTTTAAACGATTTTTGAAAATCAATATTACTAAAATGTGAAATGGCGTCTTTAAAATCATTAAACAATAAAAATCCACCATTATAATGAACACAGCCATGAATATAATTGATTGCCGGAGGCATGCGATCTGCTTTGCCGTTGGGGCATTCTTCGCTGGAAGATGAAACTTCAACCATTTTTCGCATGTGGTGGCCAACGTCGCATACAATCTCGATATCCGTTGGGCCAGAATCGAATTTCTCACTTCGGGATGATTGGAAAATAATATTTTGTTTCCAAATAAACTCACCATTTTCAGGATTAACTCCGGTCACCATTGGGTGATCGGCCTTAAGTAGTCCACCGGTCATTGGTCTAATCCAAACAATATTAAAAACGTTTATGATTCCCCAGGTATTGTGTACAGTAAGCCGAGTCCAAATATAAGCCGTCGTTAAAAGATCCATCAATTTGTTAAGTAATTTCATCGTTACCTCAAGCTAGAGCTTATTAATATATTTATGGAATTATATAGCTCCAAGGGCCTCCAATGGGGGAAACCTATAAACTTTATAGGCCAAGAGATTTGAAACTTCCAAGACAAACTCCCCAAATACGCGTAATATTAGTCCTATGCCAAAAATATTATTTAAATGGACCCTGCTCTCAATCCTCGTAGGGGTCATGGCCGGGACTGCCTCTTATGCATTTCTGATTTCAGTGAACGCTGCCATCGAGTATCGGCGAGCTCATCAGTGGATTGTCCTTTTCCTTCCCATTGCTGGAGTGCTGGTCGCTTGGTTTTATAGTCGATTCGGAGTGGATGTAGACGGGGGAAATAATTTAATTTTAGATGAAATCCATGACCCTAAAAAACATATCCCACTCAGAATGGCACCTATGATTTTTGCCAGTGCAGTTATCTCTCATTTCTTCGGAGCTTCTGTCGGTCGAGAAGGAGCTGCTGTTCAAATGAGTGCCGGCCTGAGTGATCAATTTTCAAAATACTTTGGTGGTTATTTCAATAACCGCAAAATTATTTTAATGATGGGAATGAGTGCTGGATTTGCTTCAATTTTTGGGACACCAATTGCCGGAACTATTTTTGGAATGGAAATTTTATTTTTAGGATCAGTAACCTATGAAGCTCTTTTTCCTTGTTTGGTCGCTTCAATTATAGGCTATTTTACAGCGATGACCTTGGGGATTTCCTATGCTCATTATGGACCAATCGAAATTCCATCTCTTTCGCTCGTGAGAATTCTTTCTGCTGCTGCCGCTGGAATTTGCTTTGGATTGGTTGCACGTTTTTTTATTTGGCTATTGCACTTTGTAAAAGATTTTTTAGCAAAAAAATGTCCCAATCCGATTTATCGGCCCTTCTTTGGTGGAGTCATTGTCATTCTTTTCTTCTATATTTTCGGAACTGATAGATATCAAAGTTTAGGTGAAGAGATCATCAATGCTAGCTTTATTAAACATATTCTTCCGTGGGATTTCATAGGCAAGATTTTTATGACGACAATGTCAGTGGGGTCTGGGTTTAGAGGAGGAGAAGTTATGTCTCTTTTCTACATTGGTGCCACTCTAGGCAACGCGCTTAGTTTTATTTTGCCATTATCAATCCCTTTGCTGGCAGCACTGGGTTTTGTTTCTGTTTTTGCAGGAGCTTCGAATACTCCCATTGCCTGTATCTTTTTAGCTTTGAAACTCTTTGGTTCAGAGATAGGTGTTTATGCCGGAATCGCTATCGTTGTGAGTTATCTTTTTTCCGGACAGAAGAGTATTTACCATTCACAACGCAAGTATCTGTCTAAAAAGCTATAACTAAAATGTAGTTGATATTGACTATTATTTAGTTGATAATCTTTTCATGCTTGAAGGTCTTTTGGGAAATAAATCTGCTGAAAAAGTAATGCTCTCCATTTTTATTCATGGTGAGCTTCACGCATCTGCCATTGCGCAACAACACAAAACCTCACTCGATCCCATAAAAAAACAACTTGAGCGCTTTGAAGAAGCCGGTTTTTTAACTGCAAGAATTGTTGGACGATCAAAACTTTATAAATTTAATGATCAGCACCCGATGATTAAGCCGTTAATGCATCTTTTATCAATTGCTAAAAAATCTAACCATGAATCAATAAACACTCAAGTTGGATATAACTAAGAAAATTTTAAATAGTAAAAAGGAATAATTATGAAATCAAAAAAAATAAAAATTTTAGGAATCGTTTTAGCTGTCATTCTCGTTTTGTTGGGAGGGTTGCTTTACTACGCTTCAACTAAACTTAAGCCTTCTGAGATTAAAAGAATTACGATTGAACAAACTAAAAAAGTGTTTCCTAAAGCAGAGGTTGCCCTTCAAAACGTCCAAATTGGTTGGGGGTTGAATTTCAATATTAATCTAGAAAAGTTATCCATTAAGGCTTTAAAGGATAACCAGCAAATTGAGATGATGTCTGTTGATCAACTGGTTGTTAAAGTTCCGGTATGGGCGATCTTAACCGGATCAGGAGTTATTGAAGTAAAGCTAGATGCACCCTTGGTGAATTATCACGAGTTTGCAGAAGGCAATAACTGGACATATGCAATGGGAGATAAAAAAACTCCTGAAGAAAAAAAAGCAGAAGAGGAAAAAGAAAAAAAAGAAGGCCGTGGAGCTAGTTCAGCGCTTGGAATTTTTGGAAAAAGCAAAATTAACGTAAAGCTTTCTGACGTTGCAGTGAAATACTCACTTCGTGATTCTTCTAAAGGTGAAATTAAAGTTTCACGTTTTTTAATCAAAGGATTAAATTTCGAATCTTCAACCGCTTTTGAAATTGCTTCTAGCGCAAATTTTATCATGAAGGATCAGTCAAAAGTAGCTTTTGATACTCTTGCCATCGGAGAGTTCAATATTGCGGACTTGATGAAAAATGGATCGGTAACTTCTGTAGTTATCGTCAAAGTTAATAATATTTCAAAAACAGGTTTGGAATGGAAGTTTCCGGAAATCACGACTAATATCGATTTTCTTTTAAAGAAAGATGGCGAGCTATCAGGAAAATTAACAACGACTTTTGAGTCTCAAAATAAAATTAGTGCAAATTTCAAAATGACTAAGGAAGTAGAAATAAGTGACATCAATGTTGAAATCATTTTAAAAGATATTGCCGCCATTATTGGATTAGATAAATCAATCGATATGTCTAAAGCAAAACTTTCTGCCAAAGGAAGTGTGCTATACAGTGAAGATAAAAAAATCAATGCCAACTTAAGTTTTGCAATAGCACCAGGGATTGTTTATTCAAAAGACGGACTTGTTGCAAGCTCCAGCGTTTCAGGAGATTTCAAAGGATCTGAAATTTCAGTTAAAGTTAAAACTGAAGCGATGGACGGACAGATCAATACTTTCATCAACGGTCAATTTAATCCCAATGAAAAATTTGATATGGCGAAAATTAAGCCATTTGATATTCGAGTTGTCGCATCTGGTATGAAAATCCCAGAGAAAGTTATAAGAGCAAAACTTTGGGATAAAAAATCTGAAGAGGCCCTTGCGACTGAAGAGGCTAGTAAAAAAGCTGCGGCAGCGGCAATTGTAAAGGGAGAACCTACGAAAGCATCTATGGGACTTCCGCCATCGAGTGTAAATGTAGAGTGGAGTAGTATTAATATTGGTGGAGAGGATTTTTCAGGACGTGGCAAAATTATCACAAGTTTAAATTCAATCGCTATTGATAATATGAATTTTAAATTTTCTAAAGGGACTGGCAAGCTTGCTCAAACGATGATGATTGGAAAATCTTCAAGTGAATCAAAGTTTAATTTAGAGATGGCCAATTTAAACCTTTCTTCATTTAAGGCGTTCCTTCCGCCTATGATAGAAAATTTCACAGGAACTTTTACCGGAAAAGTTAATGGAACAGCCACAATGTTTAAAAATGGCAAGCCAGCCTTGTATGACGTAAACGTTGTGGCAGATGCCAAGAAAGGTGAAATTAAAAAGTTAAATATATCTGATTATATTAATCCTATTCTTGCCAATATCCCTGTTGTGAAAGACAAGATGAAAGATAAACAATTAAAGATAGATGGGAATTTTGAAACATTAACAATGAAAGGTCGCTTTACAAATATTTTGTACAATATCACTGCATTTGATTTTGTTGGTATAGATAAAAAAGTTCAAATAAGTGGAAGTGGTGATATCTATCCTCAAGCTGGATCGGGAAAAACTTCGTCGATGGAAGTTAATTTTATAGATAATACTGGAAAAATTTCAGATGTTTTACAGCAAAATGTTGGAACAAAGATTCTTCCATTGCGTGTAACAGGTCCAGGTTTTGATATGAAGCCAGATTATGGTTATACACTTTCAAAATTAGCAAAAGGTGCACTTAAGACTAAGGGGGAGGAGAAACTAAAAGAAGCTCTTCAAAAAAACCTGGATAAATTTGTTCCAGCTGGTGCGAAAGATAAAGTAAAAGGACTCTTGGATGGATTCTTTAAAAAGAAATAGTGAGAAATAGATGACAACAGCTATAATGCCTCTGACATATGATAAAGAAATTTTAAAACTAATTGACCAAAGACTTCTTCCTACAGAGGAAGTTTATATTACAACTAGAACCATTGAAGACTGCTACCGCGCTATTTGCGACATGATTGTTCGAGGAGCGCCTCTCATTGGTTTTACTGGGATTTGGGGGATGGCCCTCTTTGTAAAACACAACCCCAAAGCGACTTTTGAACAATTTGAAAGGGCTGCAGAGTATTTGAAAAGTGCAAGACCTACGGCTGTTAATCTGGCGTTTGAAATTGATCGTTGCGTAGAGATGGCACGCCTTGAAACTCATATGAGTGCTCTTTATCCTAAATTAGTTCAACACGCTAAAACTGAAATGAATAACCTCTACGAAAAAAATCTTTCTATGGCAAAATTCGCAGAAGCAGAATTGCAAAAGATTTACGGCGACCGCCCTCTGAATGTGATGACAATTTGTAATACCGGAGTTCTTGCTTGCGGAGTTTTGGGAACAGCCTTGGGAGTTATTATTCATTTAAACAATCAAAAAAAAGTTAAAATGGTTTATGCTTCTGAAACGAGACCTTACCTTCAAGGTTCACGCTTAACTAGTTTTGAGTTGTTAAAAGAAGGTATTGATCACCGTATAGTAGTTGAAGGTGCCGCTTCTTACTTAATGAGAAATAAATTGGTCGATGCTATTTTTGCAGGTGCAGACCGTATTGTGGAAAATGGCGATACAGCCAACAAGATCGGGACTTCCAGTTTAAGTATCATCGCTAAATATTATGGCATCCCATTTTATATCGTGGCGCCTACTAGCTCCTTTGATCTAAATTTGAAAACTGGTGATCAAATTGAAATTGAACTTCGCGATCAATCTGAAATTTTAAAATTTAAAGAGCATAATATAGCACACCCGGATGCGAAGGCCCTCAATCCAAGCTTTGATGTAACCGATCATACCTGTATCACAGGGATCATTTGCGAGAACGGCGTAATTGCCCCAACTTCCCCTGCTATTGTTAGATCAGTCGTGGAGAAAAAATGATTCGAGCTAGTATTGATATCGGATCAAATTCTGTCCTGCTTTTAGTCGCTGAGCTTGATGAGTCGGGAAAAAAAATTTCAAAAGAAATTTTAAATTTATCTTATATTACATCACTGGGCAAAGACCTGGATAAAACAAAAAAATTTCATCCTGATTCCATGAAGGCAACTTATGAAGCTTTGGCTGATTATAAAAATCAGTTAGAGAAAATTAAAATTAATCCTCGTGATACTATAGTGACTGCGACCGAAGCCTCTCGGGTAGCAACTAATGCGACAGAGTTTTACGCCAAAATAAAAAAAGAACTTGGTTTTTCCGTAAGACTCATCACTTCAAAAGGAGAGGCTCACTACACTGCCCTTGGCGTTGTTTCAGGAATTGAAAGCAGCGATTCGGAGTTGGTTATAATGGATATTGGTGGGGCCTCTACGGAGCTCATTCGCATCCAGATTGACCCATTTAAAATTTTATCAACAGTCAGTTTACCTGTTGGCTCGGTGCGAGGCACTGATTGGCGTGTAGAGTTAAGTTTTGATGAGAAAATGGAGTCACTTTTAAACCAGGATTTTTCCAGTTATTTCACCAAGTCTTTAATTTGTGTCGCTGGAAGCATGACTTCTTTGGCCGCAATGTTTATGGGCCATAATGTATATGACGACAAAAAAATAGATGGACTCACCATTAGTTTTTCTTCTTTTAAAGAATTTAGCAAGGACCTCCAAAATACAAGTGTAGAAAATTTACTTCTATTATTTCCTCATCTGGGAAAACGGGCACCGATGGTAGCCGCTGGTGCTACGATTGCAGAGATGATTAGCGAAAAACTTAAAATCGAAAATATAAAGATTTCCACGCGAGGATTGCGATATGGAACTCTGATTCAAGGAGAGATAGATGGTCAATTTACCATTGGGTAAAACTACGGAAGCCCCAATTATGTTCAAGGCCGGTACAGTTATCTTTGATAGTGGGGAACCTGCAAAATATCTTTATATTTTAAAAAAAGGTGAAATTCGTCTTTTGAAAGTTAATGGGCCTCATCTTTCCGTCATTAAACTTTGCAGAGAAAAAGAAATTCTCAACGAGGTTAGTGTCCTGACACATAAACCATCTGAGTTTGCAGCAATAGCAAAAACAGATGTGGAATTAGTCCTAGTTGAAGAAAAAGATATCTTATCAGTCATCAAGAATGGAGCAAGCTGGATCCCTCAAATTTTTGAAACCCTTTGTGATCGCCTGAAGTCGACCCAGGATATTATAGAAGAACATAACCTCTCGGCTGGAGAAAAAAATTCAGATATGATATTAGCAAAGGATGAAGAGAAGGGATACCTCACTGCTCTTGCAGAATACAAATCTCGCTAAAATTCTTCTTATTTTCAGGGTATTAAGCCATGGGCCAGTTATGCGAATTAAAATTTAAAGATTAATTTGTTTTCTTTTTTTAAGCGATACCAAAATTTCTACGATTTTGTTTTGGGCACGCTTGATATCACGCTTCTCAGTCGCATAACTGGTTTTTAAAACGCGAAAAGCTTCTTCGGCATAGTCTCGTCCAGCGAGAGAGAGTAAGCGACGCTGGAAGGCACGTTCAATATTTTTTAAGGCCATTCCAAGAATAGGTGCAGTCACATATTGAAAAATCATCATCAGGTCGTTGTCTGCGAGATTATCAAGGTCTGAAAAAGTAAAACATTGCTCGGTGAGCTCCTCGGCTAATTGAGGGTTTCTCACTTTTAAATTTTTTAAAAGGCGTGAGCGTTCTTCACGAGGCATGTGTTGGAGCATTTCGATAATCTGTGCTTTTCCATTGATAAAAATGCTATTACTGTTATTGTTCGCTTCCATGCTTCTCCTTAAAGAATTCCTGCTTCTGCTTCTGCTTCTACTTCTACTTAGGCTTCAAACTTATTTTTTTCTTTTACAAACTTCTGTTTAGCATTATCAATTGTCTTTTTGTGAGACTGGACCATGCCTTCAATCTCCTGCTGCTGACTCATCTTTATTTCTGCGACTTGGTCTTGGTGGGCTTTTTTCAAATTTTCCACTTCTGTTTGAAGACGCATGTTTTCATCTCCAACAGATTTTGACTGGCGATCACGAATCTCTACCAGCTTCTGCTCTTGTTCATTTTTCAGATTGGCGATTTTTGTTTCGTAGTCATCGCGCATTCTTTTTATTTCTGATTCTTTTGATTTAGCTTCAGTTTCATAACCGCGATCATTGTCGGTGCGAAGTTGCTTGATCTCAGTGGTGTACCTTTTACTTTCGGCTTCCATAAATTTTTGAGCCTGAACATCACTAATATTAGACATAACTTTCCTTTTTAAAACACTAGCCAAGAATTTCATCGAGACTTAATATATGATACGAAGTCTAAGTTTGAAAAAGTAGGAGGCAAATATGTCCCAAGGTCATGAGCGGGTATTTTTAGTTCAAGGTAAGAGAACACCATTTGGAAAATTTGGAGGCTCTCTAAAAGATATTACTCCAGTTGATCTTGCCGTTCTTGCTTCTAAAGCCTTAATTTCTGAAATCAAACTCGATTCTTCTAAAATTGAGCAGGCCATACTAGGTAATGTTGTCCCATCTTCTACTGATACAATGTACGGTGGCCGTCACCTGGCTTTGAAGTTAGGGTGTAGGCAAGAAACTCCAGGTCTGGTTCTCAATAGACTTTGTGGATCGGGTATTGAGGCTATTTTGAGTGCCGCTCGCTTAATTAAGCTGGGTGAAGCTCATTGTGTTCTTGCTGCTGGAACTGAAAATATGTCAATGGTTCCTCATTTAACTTACGGCGCTCGCTTTGGAACAAAATATGGTGCTCTAAAATCAGTGGACATGTTACTAGATGCTCTTATTGATCAATACGCCCAGGTCCCAATGGGGATGACTGCTGAAAATCTTGCAGAAAAATTTGAAATCACAAGAGGCCAATGTGATGAGTATTCTTATAACTCTCACGTTCGTGTATCAAAGGCTTATAAAGAAGGCTTGCTCCAAGGTGAGATTGTGCCAGTAGCTCTTAGAAAAGGCGTGTGCGATCGCGATGAGCACTTTAGAGATGATGCTTCGTTAGCTGAAATGAATTCTTTGAAATCTACATTCAAAACTGATGGTGTCGTAACTGCTGCTTCGGCTTCCGGAATTGTGGATGGTGCAGCCGCAGTTATAATCGCCAGTGAATCATTTGTAAAAAAAGAGGGATTGAATCCAATTGCTGAAATCATTGATGGGTTTGTTGTTGGTGTTGATCCGAAAATAATGGGAATTGGTCCAAGTCCTGCGATTAAAGGATTGATTGCTAAAAATAATATGACCATGGATCAAATAGATCTTTTTGAAATTAACGAAGCCTTTGCAGGCCAGACTCTGTCTTGCATAAAAGATACAAATATCCCTTATGAAAAATTAAATATTTGGGGAGGAGCGCTGGCCTTAGGACATCCGCTCGGAGCTTCGGGGGTAAGGATTTCTCATACTCTTGCCAGACAATTGGTTCATCATAAATTAAATTACGGAATTGCCTCAGCTTGTATTGGCGGAGGACAAGGGATCGCCATTTTAATAAAGAGATGTTAATCGCAAAAAGATGAATGAATTAATTTTATACGACCACGATTTTGGAGAGTTTAGGAGTTGGCTCAATTTGAACCTCGATGGTTTAACTTGGCAGGGCCGATTTAAAAAAGAATTCGAGTCTTTTTGGGATTCTTTTTTTGAAAACGGACTTACTCTTAAAAAAGTCATAGAACGTTTTGATTATGCTTACTCTCAAGTTCGTATTGGTTCTCTTTCTTCTTGGTTTTTATGGTTAAGAGATAAATTTTTAAGTTATATTTTTATTTTTAAAAATCAAAGTATAGGTCAAATCGCTTTTGAGGCAGGTATTTCAGCTTCAGTCCTGGCAACTATTTTAAGAAGTTTTCTTTTGGATGAATTTCCTCACCTCGATCAGTATTTTTCAGATATTTTCCAAGTGGGAAATATTCTAAGTCCAAATATGAATGTAACTTTTAATAAAATTAAAGCCGACATCAATATTAGTGCCCCTCCTAATGGCTCGCGTGAAGATGAAATCATGCCCTCAATGGAAGTTACTTTGTTTGATGAGTGGAGTTTATTCGTTAAAAGAATGAAGTCCGATTTTAAAAGTCGCCAATTTGATCTTACTAAAATTAAAGAACGTACAAGCTTCGTCAAACAAATAAAAGTTGTTCAAGATATCTCCATTCTTCTTTTGCTTTTTACGCTGACCATCTATGGAGTTAAACAATCGAACATTTGGTATGAAAAATACTTAGGAAATAAAGTTAGTATTTATGAACCACAATTTAACTGGCTTAATAAAAGTTTAGTATTCAAAGGAGCGGAGAAAAAAAGCGCTAAAGAATTCAAACTTAATTTTAATGAAATTAAAGATATTACTAAAGGCGAAAAGCTTACTGAGTTTTTTGATCCTGAAAAATATGAAGAAGAAACTGAAGTTACCCTCACGTCTTTTGATAATATCCCAAAAGATTTAAAGGGTGCCGATAAGGAACCTTCTCAGTACGAAGGTGATGCTGAAAATCGCAATGGCTATCGAGAAACAAAGGGTGGAACAACCACCATTTATCGCTTAATGATGAATTCCGCTAATACTTATGCCGCTCGCGATAAAATCAATCTGTTGGTTGAAAAATATAAAGGTGAAGCTGTGGGAGATTCTACTCCCGGGATGGATGTTCCTGGTGGAGTTTATTACAACGTTTATGTTCCCAAGAAAGATTTTAAAGAATTTATGACAGAAACGATGAAAGTCGATCAGGCGAAACTTTTTGAAAGTAATACTTCCAATGTAAAAAATGTTCCAGGCAAAGCTCGTGTCTTTATTATGGTGAAATCAATTTAAAATCGGTTTACATCTGCCCGTCGGCAATCCCGTAAAGTGTTTTTAGCTTTCTCAGTAAAGCATGAGATTTACCCAGGTAGTACCATTGACGAAAAAATCCAATCGTCATGGCCATCATAAATCCAAGAACTACTCCTGAGTGAGTCGTTTTTTGAACAAGGCCAGTGTCGTGGGCTCCACCCAAAAGAAAAGCAATCATACCCAAAATAAGCATTAGGATAGTCCATGGGATCGTTTGTCTCTTACAGCGATCGGCTTCTTCTACAAACTTTTTTGTTTTTTCAATATAGGGAGTCAGATCTTTAGGAGGATTGTCGAAAAGCTCGTTTAGGTTTGTCCCAGAATTGACGATTGAATAAACATTATTTGTTAAGCGCGAAACGCCTATAAAATAAAACATTACGAAAGCTTGGGCAAAGATTGTGTAAATGAACGCAGGAATGGCAATTTGGATATGGCTAAAGGGTAAATGGATAATCTTTAACGCAAGTAAAGCTGTTAGCAAAATACTAAAAATCATCAGAACGATTAATGTGCGAAGTAAGTAGGCCATAATTTATCTCTCAATAGTTTCAATTAAATTGTCATGATAGTGTAGATTTGCTATTTATCATTACATTCATTGGTAAGAAACAATTAATTTTTAGCTCAAGCTTTGGTGCAAGCATGTCCACGCCTCCTCAAACGCAAAAGAAAATTCTAGAGAATCCCTTCGTGGGAAGTCTAATTGTTCCTATTGCAATCGTCTTATTTGGCTCTCTTATTATTTTTGGTATTACTAAGATGCTTTCTTCTGAGCGTTCTTATAAAGACTTGGTTGAAGAAATCCAATCAAAGACTTTTGGGAATAAATGGGTTGCAGCTTACGAACTATCAAAGCAAATTAATAGTTCACAGATTCCCAAAGAGGAATATCCTTGGCTCGTTGTAAATTTAACTCAAGCTTATAAGCAATCTATCGATCCTAGAACGCGCGGTTTCATTATTGCAGCCTTGGGTGCGTTGAAAACTGATATCACTTTGCCAACATTGCAAATGGG
This sequence comes from Bacteriovorax sp., assembly GCA_028710485.1. Lineage (GTDB taxonomy): Bacteria > Bdellovibrionota > Bacteriovoracia > Bacteriovoracales > Bacteriovoracaceae > Bacteriovorax. The sequence goes on from JAQTTZ010000004.1 coordinate 76,855, forward strand.
GCTCAATGATAGTGACCTGGATGTGAAATTTCACGCCATCGTTTCAATCGCCAATATGCCAAAGGGGATTAAGTTTGATTGGAGTAAACTCCTGACACTTCTTGAAGCTCCGGAACCAATTTTGAGACAGGCTTCAATTTTGGCCCTGGCTACTCACGCAGTCCCCCAAGCCCAGGCTCCAATTAAAACTCTCTTGAACGACCCAAGTTTTATCGTGAAATATGCAGCGGCAACTGCCCTGATCACATATAAAGACGAGAGCGCAATTTCCGTTCTCAAAGAAATTCTATTGATGGCGTATCCAGATGCCAAGGCCCGTGTTTTGCCGCCGGCACTTGATGCTCAACAAGTTACGGACTTGAAGTTGAGCGTTTTAAGCACACTGCAAAAACATCAATGGACTGCGCTAAATGATATAATCTTAGATGTGTCGAACAAAGATCTAAACAATTCCGTCGCCACAAAAGCGAAGGAAGTGTTAAATCTATTGAAAAAATAGAAGAACATTCGCATAATCTAAGTATTGGTTTTTTTTAATAACTAACTGCTGAACATAAGGCTTAAAATAGGTCTTAGAGAGTTTGGCAATTTTGCGTTTTATAACAAGGATTTCATATGAGCTTCGATTCAAAACAAAGTTTAAATCGTCGTGAATTTTTTAGTTATCTCACTGTTGGATGGGTGATGTTCACGGCAGCTGTCGGCGGAATGCTAAGTCTCGCTTTCAGATTCACTTACCCCAATGTAAATTTCGAACCAGAGATGGAATTCGTTGCAGGAACTCCGAACGATTACGCTCCGGGAGTAGATGAACGTTGGAAAAATAGTTACGGGGTATGGATGGTAAAGCAAGAGGGAAAACTTGTTGCTCTATCAAATATTTGTACTCATCTTGGTTGTATTCCTAACTGGCTTCCAGCTGAATTGAAATTTAAATGTCCATGTCACGGTTCAGGTTATTATATGAGCGGGATCAATTTCGAAGGCCCAACACCACGTCCACTTGAACGATTTAAAGTTGGACTTCAGCCAGACGGAAAAATTAAAGTTGATAAAACTAAAATTTACCGTTGGGAAAAAGGCGAGTGGGACAACCCTGATTCTTTCCTGGATGTTTAAGCAGAATTAAAAAAAGATAAGTCGTTTAATTAAAAGTTTAAAAAATATTTTAAAAAAAGGTTTTTGCCAATGTCAGGAAAAGGAATTGCACAAAAAGTAAGAGATACCCAGGTTTGGAAATCAATTTTCAGACATGGTCCACCAGACAATGCTCGTAACAGAGCTGCGGTTATTGCTGGAAACGTATTTCTTCACCTACACCCAATTAAGCTAAAAAAATCTGGAGTTCAACTTGGATACACATGGTGTATGGGGGGACTAACATTTTTTATTTTCTTAGCTCTAACTGTTACCGGACTTCTTTTGATGTTCTATTACAGACCAACAGCTGAATACGCTTACAATGATATCGTGGCCCTTCGTGAACACGTTCCTTTGGGAATTATGCGCGAAATCCATCGTTGGGGAGCGCATGCCATGGTTATTACCGTTTGGCTTCACATGTTCCGCGTGTTCATGACGGGATCGTACAAACCACCTCGCGAATTTAACTGGGGTGTTGGTGTAATTCTTCTAGTATTAACTCTTCTTCTTTCATTCACTGGATATCTACTGCCATGGGATCAGCTTGCTATTTGGGCGATCACTGTTGGATCTGGTATGGCCAAAGCAACTCCATTCATGGGGAATGCTGGACCTGGAGCAATGCTTGCTCGCATCGGTGACTTTGTTATGGTTTCTGATAAAAACGACGTGCGCTTCCAGCTTTTAGGTGGACGCTTTGTTGGTGAGCCGGCTCTTTTAAGATTTTATATTCTTCACTGCGTTTTCATACCACTTGTTGTTGGTGTGCTAATTGCTGTTCACTTTTGGAGAGTAAGAAAAGACGGTGGTATTTCAGCTCCGCTTTAAAGATTGAAAGGCTAGTTTAGACTATTAAGGAAAATAGAAATGCTAAGAGAACTCATTAACAAATTATCTGACCCAATTATTTCATTTCCACTGATGACATTTTGTTTCTACTTAATGCTCAAGCATTATAAAATAGTGGGAACAAAAAAATTCGCTTATTGGTCGGTAGCAATATTGATACCAGTGGTGGTTTGGTTTTTAGCAGATCCAAACTTTTTCTCCATTATTAAAACACCGGATAATATTCCTATTATTATTCTTCTTGTGCTCGTTGGTTTCTTTACATGGTTCTGGCTCTATAAAGCAGCTTTGAATGATACAAGAATTGAAGCAGGTCTTTGTCCTATTGAAGCGACACCTGAAAACCGAGAAAAAGTTTGGTCATGGCCAAATTTGGTATACACCGAATTATTCGCCATTATTGCATGTACTGCTTTCTTGGTTGTATGGGCGATTATTTTTAAGGCACCTCTTGAAGAATCAGCAAACCCTACTTGGGCACCAAACCCCGCTAAAGCTCCTTGGTACTTTTTAGGACTTCAAGAAATGTTAGTTTACTTTGACCCTTGGATGGCCGGAGTTGTTCTACCAGGATTAATTGTAGCAGGTCTAATTGCTGTTCCTTATATTGATACCAATCCGAAAGGAAATGGTTACTACACATTTAAAGAACGTAAAATGGCGATTACCGCATTTTTATTTGGATGGCTCGTCCTATGGGTCTATCTAATTATCGTAGGGGTATTCCTAAGAGGACCAAACTGGACTTTTTACGGACCATTTGAATTCTGGGATTTCCATAAGGTTGTTGCTTCATTCAACGTCAACCTTTCAGAAATCATCTGGATCAAAATGCTGGGAATAGGTCTCCCAAAAAATCTAGTTGTCAGAGAAATTTTCGGAATCGTTCTCTCGCTAGCTTATATCATTGTGATCCCACCATGGGCTGCGAAGGCTACAAAGGCCGGCCGCAATCTTATCCAAAATTTAGGACCAACACGTTATTATATTTTCATGTTTTTAGTTCTAATGATGACGAGCTTACCAATTAAGATGATTCTTCGTTGGTTATTCAGCTTGAAGTACATCGTGGCACTGCCAGAGTGGGAACTTAACTTATAATCAGAATTTTAAAGTATTTTTTTAGTTTTTATTTTTTAAGGGATTTATAGCTATGAGTGAGAATAAGGAACCAGGAATGGCATACAATATGCCAAAACTTCATAAGGTCATGGCGATCTTATCCTTTATTTTTTTCGTTACGACTGTGTGGATGTTTTTAGATGACTATATCAAACCATGGAAAGCCATTCAGGTTGAGTCACTTCAAATCAAACGCCGACATATTGAGCAGGACATTAAAGCTGCGCAAAAAGAAATTGATGCAAAGAAACTTGCCGAGCTTAATACTAGCCTTGGAAAAGGTGAAGAAATTGTAGCCAGCCGTAAAGCTGAAATCGAGAAGGCTGAAAAAGAACTTAAAGTTATTCTTACAAAAATAAAAGCTCAAACAATTAAAAACGGTGTTTTAAACGGCGATTTTTCCGCAGCTACTTTTCAGTATCAAGCGGCCGGAGCCGAACATAATGAAAAAGAAGCGGCTAAGAAATTAGAAGAACTTAAAATTATAACGGATCAGTTTAATCAAGGAAAAGATAATTTAAAAGGATTTCAAGCTGAAGAGAAAATAATTAGAGCTAAGCTTGCTGATCTAAATAAAGAAGTGACCTCTACTCAAAAAGAAATCAAAGACCTCAATATGAAGTTGAACCTATTGCAAACTGCAAAGGCTACAACAGATATAAATCCAATCTTTGCTCTAAGAAATATGCCCTTTTTGGATTACCTTGATCCAACAATTAAAATTCAGCAGCTCGTGATAAATAATGTCACCGATGATCGATATTTTAGACAAACACCAAAAGCTGATCGTTGTATTACATGTCATACCTTTATCGATCAACCTGGATATGAAAAAGAAAAACAACCTTTCAGAACTCACCCTAAGTTAGATCTAATGGTTGGAATTGAATCAAAACATCCAATGAAAGTTACTGGATGTACCTCTTGTCACGGCGGGGAAGGACAACGGGTTGTAGATTTTAATTCAGTTGCCCATATGCCTGACAGTGAAAAGCAGGAAAAAGAATGGATTCAGAAATACGGCTGGAAAGAACCGCATCATGTGGCCAGTCCGATGCTAAGACTTTCTCAAACTGAAGCTGGGTGTGTGAAATGTCACAGCGGAGTTGAGTTAATTAAAGGAGCAACGGTATTAAATGAAGGTCGCCAATCGATCGAGAAGTACGGTTGTTATGCTTGTCATAAGATTGCAGGATGGGGAGAAAACAGAAGAAAGCCTGGTCCATCTCTATTAAAAATTGCAAGCAAAGTAGATAAAGAATGGTTCAAGTCTTGGGTATGGGAACCGCGCTCTTTTAATAAGCACTCAAAAATGCCTGCATTCTTCAGACAATCAAATAACTCGAAGCCTGAATTTGTGCGCATGAATATGGCCGAAGTTAATGCGATTGCCGAATACATTTGGGATAAATCTAAGCCTTACGTGGCTACTGAAAAATTCCATCCTGGAAACGCTGATAATGGTAAAAAAATTATATCTCAGGTTGGTTGTCTTGGTTGCCACGGAGTAGACGGACTTGAGGATCAATCAAACAAAGTTAAAGCCTATGCTGGACCATGGCTCACTGGCCTTGGATCAAAAGTTCAACCTGACTGGTTGGTGACTTGGCTTAAAAAACCAAGCCATTACCAAGAAGATACAATCATGCCTTCACTTCGCTTAAGCGATACTGAAGCCAACGATATTGCGACTTATTTATTATCTCTTCGCAATAAAAGTTTTGAAGGCCTAACATTTGCCAAGTTCGATTTAAAAGCGCGCGATGAACTTTTATCAGATTATTTATCTGCATTTGATACTAAGGCTTCAGCAACAGCAAAAGTTGCCAAGATGAATGATCGTGAAAAAACTCTCGATCTTGGTAAGAGATCAATCGGAAAATACGGATGTTATTCTTGTCACAACCTTGAAGGGTTTGATGGTTATGCTCCTATCGGACCAGAGTTAACAAAAGAAGGCTCTAAACCTCTAACTCAATTCTTCTTTGGTATTCAACATCAAGTGCCGGCCTCAAGAGATGGATGGATTACAGCCCACCTTCAAAATCCACGCATGTGGGATATTGGAATCGATAAAGTCTTTAGAGACTTAAATAAAATGCCAAACTTCTATATGAATGAAGGAGAGGCTAAGAAAATTACAGTTGCTCTTCTTGGACAAGTCTCTGACGTTATACCTCTTGCAGGTATGAAGAGATACGATGCAGGCGAAACACTTTATAACAACGCAATGAAAGTTGCCGGCAAATATAATTGTATGGGATGTCATCAAATTGATGGATTGCGAGGAGATATTCTTCGTGCTTACGCCGATGATATTAACCAAGGTCCACCTCGATTAGCAAATGAAGGTCACCGTGTTCAAACGAATTGGCTATATCATTTCCTTCAAGCACCAGTTCCAATCAGACCGTGGTTAACTATTAGAATGCCAACGTTTAATCTTTCAACTGAAGAGAGAAATATTTTAATTGCTGGATTTCAACAAGGCGCTAAACAACCTACTTTTGAAGAACCAGAAGCAGTCGTTAAGTGGGAGCCGGGAGAGCGCGAAGGGGCAGTGAAACTTTGGGCTGCTTATAACTGCGTTTCTTGTCACTCAATGGGATTCACTAAAGACGCTCCACTTGCACCAGATCTTCATAAGGCCTCTGCTAGACTTCGTCCTTCTTGGATAAAATTATGGATCACAAATCCACAAACCATTCTTCCCGGAACGACTATGCCAAGCTTCTTCGGTGACGATGGAAAGGCGCCAATTGAGCCAGGTATCTTTGGTGGAAACGCGGAAAAACAAATTAATGCTCTAACTAAGTATGTAATTGAGTTCGGAACAAAATAAGTTTCAGGAGTAGTATATGAGTCAAGCTCATGCAGATCACGCACTAGTCGAATATAACGACCAACAATTTGGAAAGGCCAGTCCTGGAAAAATTGGAATGTGGTTATTTCTTGTTACCGATGCAATGTCATTTTCAGGCTTCTTAATTGCTTATGCTGTTTTGAGAGCTACTTCACCAAACTGGCCGGTACCATCTCATGCTTTAGGCGGAGTTGGACTTTCAGGTTTTATGACATTTCTTCTTATTTGTAGTTCTGTGTCTATGGTTTTAACCATCGATGCATGTAAGCAAAGAAATAGAAAAGCGATGCTGAATTGGCTTCTTTTCACTATTTTTGGTGGAGCTTCATTTTTAAGCATTCAGATGTATGAGTACTCACATTTGATTGGTCATATGGGAATGAGCTTTAATTCATATACTCATGGAACAAGTCTTTTCGCTTCAACTTTTTTCTCTATCACCGGCTTCCATGGTCTGCATGTTCTTTCAGGAGTTATTTACTTAATTACAATGTATGTTCACGCTCAAAGAGGGGACTTCGATAACGGCGAATACAATCAATTAGAAATTGCGGGATTGTTTTGGCATTTTGTTGACCTTGTTTGGATTCTTGTTTTTACTTTTGTTTATCTTTTATAAGTTATTTTTATGACTAAAAAACTTATCTCTATTTTCTTTTTAAGTTTCGTGGCCTCGGGTGAACTTCTGGCTTGCCCGATGTGCTCGGGGCAAGATCCAAGAGATAAGTACTATATCTACGTCGTTGGCGTTTTCATTCTTTTAATCTACTTTCCAATGTTTTATTTATTTAAAACTTCCATGAAACATAAAAACGTAAATAACCAGCTGCCCAAATAATGGATTCTCATAATTCAGATTCAAAAGCTTCAGATGACAAAAATGTCTTTATTGTTATCGGAATTTTAAGTTTTTCAGTCATTGCATTTCTTGTTTGGCTTATTTATTTTAAACCAGGTGCTGATCTTGCTGGTGAAATTTCGTGGACAGCAGCTCTTCCTGCTCTCAATGCTTTCCTCAATACCTTAACTTCATTTTTCTTAATCACAGGTCTTACTTTCATCAAGCAGAATAAAATCGATTGGCATAAAAGAGCGATGTTCGCGGCTACTGGAACTTCTGCCCTTTTTCTTGCTAGTTATATCACTTACCACAACTTCCATGGTGATACCAAGTTCATAGCAACGGGGATAATTAGACCAATATATTTTGGAATTCTAATTTCTCATATCCTCTTGTCGGCCATCCAGGTACCTCTTATTCTCTCGACTCTTTATCTGGCACTCACCAAGAAATTTATCCGCCATAAAAAAGTCGCAAGGATAACTTTCCCTATCTGGCTGTACGTTTCTGTCACAGGAGTTTTAATTTTTATTATACTAAGATGGTTTAACGTCTAAATTATTTTGACTAGTTTATTTTTTTAACTTCATCGCACTTAAGTCAATCATATCATTTTGATAAAGCCCAAATCCAAAACGAAGTTTACTCCCTCTGAAATCAGTCATAATTTTATGACTTCTAAGTTCATCATGAAGTTTTTTGGCATGCTCGGGACTAGGCATGGCAAATGTTAAAAAATGACCATGATTATTATAATCGATACTCAAAATATTTTTTTCGGTTAAGTAATGATGATCAATGCTTAGTAAATGCTCTCGAAAATTCTGTTGAAGCTTTTGTACATGCGCGTGGATTATTTCAACCGTTAGATTATCTTTTTTAAATAAATTTAAAACAGCGTTTAGTCTATAAAGTGCCGTAAAATCCATAGTCGATCCCGCAAAACGAAATCCATTATCTGGATAATTTACACTTCCGCCAGCGCCAGATAATTCCGAGTGTCCAGCAAACCAACCAGTATAAAGTGGTCGGTGTTTAGAGTTTTTGGGAACATGAAGAAAACAACACCCTTCCCCGCCTTGAGCGTATTTATACGAACCACTCAAATAAAAAACTCGCGATTCAATCTCAGAAAGATCAGTAGGAAGTGCCATGAAGCCATGATATCCATCAATCACAATCATTGTCTGGGGATCTTTAACGGCGTCAACTATGGCCTTGAGGTTTTTAATGGCCATTCCAGAATTAAAAAAGACTTGGCTAAAGAAGATCATGTCATAGCTATTATTTTTAATTTTTTCAATAAAACGTTCTTCAAAATTATCAAAAGGATCTACTTGAACTTTATCAATTTCAATTATTGAAGCTTCACTCAAGCGATTCACTTGTCGATCAAAACTATAAAATTCCGAATCAGTAGTAAGAACACTTGTTTTTTTGAGAGGATCAAAACAACTGAGTAGACGATAAACAAATTCATGAGTATTAGGGGCAAATACAATTTGAGTAGGCGTGGAGAGTTTTAAAACATCGGCGATAAGTTTTTGAGTTTCTGGAAGTTTATTTGTAAAAATATGATCCCATTTATCGTCAACAAACCGGGCTGAATCGTCCCAGTACTCGAGCATTGCTTCGCGAGTGACATCTGGCCAGTAGTGATGGCTATGACTGGCGTAGTGTTGAATGCCGGCATTAGCTTCTAAAAATCGGTGATAATATTTTTTATACATGAAAATTTAATTGTTTTTTTATATCGGCTGGAATGATTGGTAAACGAGAGCGTGGAATAAGAAAAGTTGATAAATTAAAGAGATCAATAAACACTCTGTTGTTATCGGCAGCTCTTTTTAAGTATTGATGTCCTGAAGATCCACCAGTACCAATTTTTGTTCCCAACATTCTTTGGGCCAATAAAGCGTGACGATATCTCCAGGTCGTAAAGTTTTCATCAATATCCATCATGGCAGTGAGAACTTGAAAAGGAAGAGCGAGCATTGATTCATCTCGATAAAGCAAAATAAAGAGCGCATTTAAAATGGCTTTTTGAGAAAGAGTTCTCTGTTTGCTTTGCACGAGTTCGCTATGAGCTTTTTCATCAAATAAACTTTTAAAAGTTGACCGGGTTCCTTCGAGATTTTCTAATTGAATATTTTTTGCAGCTTCGGCTAAGTGAGCGCTGTTTTTTAAAATGATTTTTTCATCGTCTTGCAAAATAGAATCAATTGACTTTTGGTATTCTTCCCAAAAATTAAAATTTGTCATATTGGTGAAGGGCACGCGCTCAAGCCATCCTTCCACTAATTTAAGAAGTGAAGGTGCGGATTCTAGATCAGTTAATTTTTTTCGGTCTGATTCATTTAATCGACCTAAAAAGAATTCTCGATCCACATGTTGGCGTCCATCTGTGGTGAGACCTAATTTAATTTCAATCTCTCTGAACTGGACGCTCTGAAAGCCTGAAGCCGGAATAAGTAGATCTCTAAATTCTAAAAAATCCATCGGTGTCATTGTTTCTAAAACATCAAACTGACCAATAAGCAGACCTTGTATTTTTTTGATACGTGATAATTTTTGGACAACAGATGAAAGCTCAGATTCCGGAACAAATGTTTGATTGAAAGTATTTAAGATTGCATTGAGATCATGCAGGATTTGTTTAAACCAAAGTTCGTACACTTGGTGAACAACGATGAAAAGAGTTTCATCATGACATTCACCGTTAGTAGCGTCAGCGTATTTCCGACTTAAGGGTAGTTGAGAATCAAGAAGTTTCTCGAGTTGAAGATAGTCGCCGTAATATACTGAACCGCGGTTTTTATGCATAAATAAAAGATCCTCAAAAATAGGCTTTGGTTGAGATCAAATTATCATCAATATCTGTATGACTTTGCAAGAAACATTTAGTATATAAATTAGCTTATAGACAGCAAATTATGAGCTAAAATATGCGAGTAAAAAACCTTTCACTTGTGGCCGTTATCACAACTTTTGTATTAATCATTTGGGGTGCAGTTGTTCACAACACCGAGTCGAGTTTAGCTTGCCCGGATTGGCCTCTTTGTTACGATCGATTTTTCCCCAAAATGGAAGGCGCGATTCTCATTGAACATGGACATCGCTTGCTTGCAACACTTGTTGGCATTTTTTCTATCGGTCTCGTCGTTTTATCCTCTTTCGAAAGAAAAAAATCAGAAGCACATACTCGTCTCTTTAAAATGTCATGTCTTGCTTTGTTTCTGGTTATCGCTCAAGGTGCTCTTGGTGGAATTACTGTTATTTACCGTTTGCCGACGATTGTTTCTACTTCCCATCTAGGCTTGTCGCTTCTGTTTTTTGCCACTCTTATTTATATTCATCACCTGGCCGGATCAAAGGCTATTACAAATAATGATCGTTTCAAAAACATAAGCGAAGAAACTAAAAATTATATTCAAACTAATTGGAGGCCAGTCACTAGACACGGTATTCTTTTAGCGCTTACTTTGCTGTATATGCAAATTCTGCTGGGAGCTTTCATGCGCCATGCAGGAGCGGGGGCGGCTTGTGGAATCGGTCCAAACAACTCACTTCTCTGTATGGATTTTGAAACTCAAGGACTAACTTTTTGGCCTAACTTCGCGCAAGCCCAGTTGCATATGATTCACCGTCTGTTTGCGATTGTGGTCTTTGTGGTAGTTTCATTTTTTTCAATTCGTACTCGCCATTTTTTTAAAGACGTTAAATTCATTCGTTTTGCGAGTTTATTGCCTTTTTTATTTATTTCATTTCAAGTTTTAATTGGAATATTAACAGTGGCCTTGAATCTTTCTGTTGTTCCTACGACTCTTCATTTAGCTGGGGCAGCTTTGAGTTTAGCGGCACTTTGGAAGCTTAATTTGCTTTTAGAAGATTTCGAAGATTCCTTTTCTTTAGGTAACCGACATTCATTTTTTTCTGACCTGGTGGACTTAACTAAGCCACGCCTCTCGCTTTTGGTTATGGTCACAGTTCTAGTGGGAACACTTATCGCTCCGGAAAAAATTTATTTCTTTAAAGCATTACTCTCTTTCTTTTTGATTACCATGGTAGTGATTGGAGCTGCTGCTCTCAATTGTTATATTGAAAGAGAAGGCGACGCTAAAATGATCCGAACTAAGGATCGCCCGCTTCCAGCAAAACGCATGCGGCCAAAAACGGCGTTATGGTTTGGCTTGCTTTTACTTCTTATTTCTATTCCATCAATTTGTATTTTTATAAATGGCTTAACAGGCTTCTTGGCTTTCCTGGCTGCAGCTCTTTATTTATATGCTTATACCCCAATGAAAAAGAAGAGTGAATTGGCGGTTTATATCGGGGCGATCCCTGGAGCGCTTCCACCTGTAATGGGCTGGACGGCCGTAACTGGCAAAATCGACTTGATGGCGATTACCTTGTTCTTGATTCTCTTTATTTGGCAATTACCTCATTTCTTAGCAATTTCTCTTTACCATGCTGAAGATTACGGTGCCGCCGGCATCAAGGTTTATCCCAATCTGAAACGTGGATTACAGCTCACCAAAATAGGGATCTTCTTCTTTACGCTCTTACTTTTTGGGGCTTCACTGCTGCCTTCGATTTTTTCACATGCCAGTTTTATTTATACACGTGCGGCATTCATATTAAGCAGTCTATTTCTGATTTATGCTGGCCGCGGGTTTTTTCTCAAGACTGATGTAGCATCGCAACGGCGATGGGCAAAAAATTACTTTTACGGCTCACTTTTTTATCTGCCACTGCTTCTTGGAGCTTTGATATTTTTTAAATAGATAAAATTAGAATTTATGATTAATATTAGAACGATAATTGAGAATATAACGCAACTTTAACTTTCCAATGAAGGGATTGATAAAATGAATCTATACAGTCTTTACATGAAATTCTTCGTAATGAGCGCCAAGGCCCAAGAAATGAGCCTATGGGAGAGTATTAAACCTCCTGTCGACATTTCAACCAACGGCCACTTAATCGACTCATTATTTAACCTGACAACAATGTTAATCCTTTTCTTTTTTTCATTGGTTTGTATTGGGCTTTTCGGCTTTAGTTATCTCTACCAAAAGAAAAAACATCCAATTGCTTATTATGTTCACGGAACAAGCAAAAAACATATTGCGATCGTTGCCGCTATCGGGGCTATGGTTTTTATCATGGTCGATATGAAGATCACTGGTATTTCAAATCGTGATTATATGGAATCTTTTGCCAAATGGCCCAAAGAAGACAAAGACGTCGTTCGCGTACAAGTTTTGGGCCAGCAATGGGCCTGGAACTTTCGTTACGCTGGAAAAGATGGAATTTTCAACACTGAAGACGATATCGTTACCTTGAATGATCTTCGCCTCCCTACAGGTAAGAAAATTGTTTTCCAAGTAACAGCAAAAGACGTTATTCACTCTTTTTCTCTTCCCAACACCAGACTTAAAGTCGATGCAATGCCAGGACGAGTTTCAAAAATGTGGACTGAGCTTACTAAAACTGGTGTTTATGACGTCGTCTGCGCCCAAATCTGTGGAACTTTCCATTATAGAATGCAAGCGAAGATGACTGTTTACACTCCTGAAGAATTTGAAAAATGGCAAAACGAAATGAGCGAACGTACAAAATACGCTATGGAAAAAGACAATGCCGATCTCTATTGGGGTTGGAAATGGGTAGCAAATAACTAAGATTTTAAAATTTAACTAAAGATATCAAAGATATATAAAGAGAAGAGAGGATACGCATGGCATTTTTTGAACAACATATTCACGATGCACCAACAACATTTCTTTCGAAATATGTTTTTTCATTCGACCACAAAGTGATTGGAAAGCAATTTTTGTGGTACGGAATTGCATTCCTTGGACTGGGGGGAATGATGGCGATGATGATTCGCTGGACATTGGCCTTTCCAGGCGAGCCATTTCCATTGGTCGGGCATTTTTTATTCCCAGACACCAACGGAGTTGTTCCGCCGGATACCTATGCCATGCTTTTTACTTTGCATGGAACAATCATGATTTTCTACGCGATCACTCCAATCTTGATTGGGGCCTTTGGAAACTTTTGTATTCCATTATTGATCGGTGCCCGCGATATGGTCTTTCCAACCCTAAACATGCTTTCATTTTGGTTAGCTGTCCTTTCAGCGGTTATTCTCCTGGCTTCACTTTTTACTCCACTCGGCGGAGCGGCGGGAGGATGGGTTTCTTATCCAACCTTATCAACTTTGATTGGATCTCCCGGTATTGGACAAACATTATGGTGTTTAGCTATTTTTGTTCTTGGAATTTCTTCGACAATGGGAGCGATCAATTATATCGCAACTATCATTACTCTTCGCGCACCAGGAATGGGCTATTTTGATATGCCTCTAACCATTTGGGGACTTTGGTTGACTGCGGTTCTAAACGCACTTTTCCTTCCAGTTCTTGGAGCAGGTGTATTGCTGCTAACATTTGACCGCGTTTTTGGAACAACTTTCTTTCTTGCTGGTGCAGCCGCGACAACAGGATCGGGAGACCCGGTTTTATTCCAACATGTTTTCTGGATTTTTGGTCACCCGGAAGTTTATATTCTTATTCTCCCTGCATGGGGAATCGTTTCCGATCTTCTGTCTTTCTTTTCTAGAAAACCAGCATTCGGAGCAAAAGCAACCGCACTTTCTATGACTACAATCACAGTTCTTTCAACTTTGGTTTATGGTCACCATATGTACACGACTCAAATGAGTCCTCTACTTACTCAGTCATTCATGATGTTAACTATGACTATCTCGATTCCTTCGGCTGTCTTCTTTGCCAACTGGCTTGGAACGTTATGGAAAGGATCAATTCGCTTTGCCACGCCAATGCTTTTTGCCTTGGGAGTTGTATTCGTTTTCGGTCTTGGTGGTTTGACTGGTTTATACCTCGCGACTGTTTCGACAGATCTTTATTTACACGATACTTATTTCGTTGTTGGTCACTTCCACTACACCATGGCCGCTTCGGTTCTGCTTGGTGGCTTTGCTGCAACTTATTTTTGGTTTCCAAAAATGTTCGGCCGTATGTTGAATGAAACCCTTGGAAAGATCCACTTTTGGATTTCAATAATTGGCTTAAACGGTGTCTTCATGGGAATGATGGTTATTGGATATGCAGGAATGCATAGACGTATTTACAACCCTTTTGTGTATGATTTTTTACATAAATTAATTCCACTCAATATGTTCATTACTTATTCAGCTATTTTTATGGGATTTGGACAACTTTTCTTCGTATACAATTTTGTCTACTCTATTTGGAAAGGTCCAAAGGCAACTCAGAATCCTTGGGAAGTGGGAACACTTGAATGGACAATTCCAAGTCCTGCTCCTCATTATAATTTTGAAGTTATTCCCGTGGTTAAATGTGGACCACATGAATTTGGAAACCCAAATGTTAAAGGACGTGATTTTCAGTATCAGACAGAAGAATTAGCGTAATTAAAAATGGCAGAAGTAATGACTAATTTAGCGACAAAAAAAATGAGCGAAAGCGATCAGGGACAGGAGATTGTATCTTCTGTAGGGATGATTGTTGCCCTCGTCTCTTTTGCCATGCTCTTTGCAACTCTTATGATGGGATTTGCAATGTTTCGTTTTACTGCACCAGTTTGGCCTCCAGACGGAATGGTCAAACCTTCACTTTTTCTTCCAAGCCTGAGCACACTTTGTATTTTTTTAAGTTCATTATCCTATATGCGGTTTGAAAAAAATATCGCCAATAAAAAAGGCTTAATACTGACCATAGTTCTAGGATTGGGCTTCATGCTGATGCAGTCTCTTCTTTGGCACCAGTTAAAATCTCAAGGCATTTTTGCTTCTTCTGGAATATTTCCTTCTATTATTTATACTTTTACCTGGATTCACGCTGCCCATATCATAGCAGCACTTGGATTATTATTTTGGCTTCTATTTTTTGCCCTTAACGAATTGAATACCAAAGCTCTGTTGCGTGCATCGAGTGTGGGAAAATTTTGGCATTTTTTAGGAATTGTTTGGTTTGTTATGTTTTTGACTATTTTTGTTTTATAAGAGGATCACTATGAAAGGTTTTAATCTCGTTTTAACCATCGCCACTCTGACTACATTCGTTTCATGTAGTGAAAGTTTTTTTAAAGAAGACAAAATTTACGCTGGTGGAGTCTATGCCCCGGCCCTTGCTCTTAACGATGGTAAATCTACTTATACTGAATACTGTATGCCATGCCACGGAGTGAACGGGGATGGTAACGGAACCTCAGCAAAAGGTTTATCTGTTCCGCCAAGAAATTTTAAACTCGGTCAGTATAAATTTGGTCGCGTTGTTTCTGGAGAGTTACCGCATGATGAAGATTTCTATAAAATTTTAAGAGAAGGTCTTGCTGGAACAGCGATGCTTCCATGGAAAGAGTTGAGCGATAAGCAAATGTTCAACCTTGTTCAGTATATTAAAAGTTTTGCCCCAATGAAATGGGAAGGCGCAGATAAAAAACTTGGTGACTCAATAGTTGTAACTAAAGATCCATATGGTGATGCTCATAAAGAAAGTGCAATTCAAAGAGGTAAAGAAGTTTACCACGCAGTTGCTCAATGTTGGACTTGCCACCGCGCTTACGTAAGTCACGCAGAATTCAGTGCAATCAGCCAAAAGATTAACGGTAAACCAGTCACTGAATTTGATCCAGACATGTTCCATATTAAGCTCCAACCAAACGACTACGGTTATTCGTCAATTCCTCCTGAATTTACATACGATTCTGTTCGCTCAGCTAAAACAGTTGAAGAGCTTTATATCCGTTTAAGTGCCGGTGTTGGTGGATCTGCAATGCCAAGCTGGAAAGGAACGCTTCAAGATGATGAAATTTGGGCAGTTGCTCATTATGTAAAGTCATTGATGGATTTAAAAAATAGCCCTGCAAGACAACAATTTTTAGAAACAGCTAAGTAAAGAATTGCTTATGACGACACAAGTAATGCCAGGATATTTTAGAGCAGATAATTGGTTTCAAAAAATGATGCGAATGAAATCATTCTGGATTATTTTTTGGTTGTTTTCATTTGCGTACCCAGTTTATCGCTCTCTCACGAGAACGTTGCCTCCACCGTTACCTATTTATTATACAGTTCCAGAATTTACTCTCACAAATGAATTCAATAAACCTTTTGGTTCAAAAGACCTGAAAGGAAAGTTTTATATCGCCAATTTCATGTTCACTTCATGCCCGTCTTCATGCCCGGGATTGATGGATAAAATGGATGTGATCCAAAAAAGAATCAGAGGCCTTGGAACAAAAGCCGCAATTGTGACTTTTACAGTTGACCCAACCACTGACACGCCAGCAGTTCTTTTCAAATATGCTCGCAAGAGAAATACCAATCCTTATATCTGGAATTTCTTAACCGGATCAAAGAGGGAACTCGAAAAAATTGTCATTGATGGTTTCAAAGTCCCAATGGGAAATAAAGAAACAGTAACAAAAAAACTTGAAGATAAAACGATTACTCTGATGGACATAGCTCACTCTGATCGAGTGGTGCTGATAGATGCTCAGGGACAAATTAGAGGCTATTATTCAACTGAAAAAGTAGAAATGGACAGATTAATGATTGATCTGGGCCTTTTGGTTAACAATAGTTTTTCCAAACCAAAAATAGAGCAAATTAAAAAGATTAAGGAGATTTAAAATGAGCGAACATACTCACGTCCATAAAAGTCATACGACAGAATACATAATTGTATTTGTCGTATTATCTCTTTTAACGGGATTGGAATTGGCGATACCTGGCTTGAATGTAGAATATTATTTAAAAGCAATTTCCCTCGTCGGCTTAGCTTTTGGAAAAGCTGCGATTGTTGCATATTTTTATATGCACTTAAAAGAAGAAAGAGGATGGCTGAAATTTATCGCCATGCTGCCAATTGCTGCCGTCGTATTCGCCATCGTCATTATTTTAGAATCAATATACCGCTAAATATAACTTGCACGCTTCGGCCCGTGCCTCTCGCGTGCATAAAATCCATCCTGGATATAACTGAGGGAGAAAAACCCTCAGTGAATCAACTCTTATTTTTTACAAATAATATTTTTATATCGACTGCTTAAATGAATTAAATTCTATTTGTGTGCAACGTTTTCTCAATATCTTTTTATTTTTCTTTCGTCTGGTTAATTAAATCAACCATTGCTAAAAATGCCGGCATAAAGTTTTTGCGAACTTTTATCACAATTTTCATGCCTTTTTTTTAGGTTTTTTTCCTCTTCATATCCTTTGTCACAAAGCTCACTAATAAAAACGTCATCAACGCCTTTGTTTTCGTAATAATTTACAAAGCCTGCCAAATATCCAGTGCGATCTTCTCTGAGTGAGCAATGAAAAAAGATTTTTACGATTATTATTTTCTGCGTTTTCTGTAATTTTTAAGGCAACAATTTTCATCTCACAAATTGGCTTAATATCTGTAACATCTTTCCATGAAAATCTAGAAGATTAACAGATTGTTAACTCACACCTTTTTCCTCCAGCAGACTTATTTTTTTCAACTTCACCGTTCGTATCAATTTTAAAAATAAGAAAATCAGTCACGCCCAAACGAATTAACGTTTCAATATCAGCACAATTTATCAATGCCATCCCGCGGATAACATATTCTGTAACGAGATGAGAATTAGGAATTCCGGTTGCAAGATAAGTGGAAGACATCGTTGAAACTAGTTTCGCGAGAACATTGGAAAACACTAATAAATTTTTTTAAAAAATAAAACATATGGCTCCGATAATCGATACTAAAATATTTTAGCAGAATATCGGAGAGCATTTTTCATTGGAAGACTTGTAAACTTTTTAGACATTAATTTTTGATATTAAGTGTGATTGAAATCACTCGGTCGCCCTTAGAGAGCTTTGGAAGAACATCCAATCCTTCTACGACTTGTCCGAAAATGGTATTCTTTCCATCTAGGTGAGAAAGAGTGGTTAGGCATATGTAGAATTGAGAATCAGCAGAGTTTTTATCCGTTCCTCTGGCCATCGCAATTGTACCTTTAATATGTTGAAGTTCATTAAATTCAGCTTTTAATTTTGTACCACTTCCACCGACACCAGTTCCTGTAGGGTCACCAGTCTGAATAATGAAATTAGGAATCGCTCTGTGAAAAACTAATCCATCGTAAAATTTATTCTGAATCAACTCCATAATACGAGCCGAAGTTTGAGGAGCCGCTTTGGTGTAGAAACGAAATACGATATCACCATGAACAGTCTTAATAGTTGCAGAAGTTGTAGACAACCCACCAATGTCAGTTTGAAGTTTATCCACTTCTATTTTTCCGTTAATACCAGCAAGTAAAGCAGAGCTTGTTTTCTTGAACTCACACGAGCTAAAAAAGAGCATGGAGAAAAGTGATAAAAGGCTTAAAATATTCATGCGACTACTTGATATAAATAATTGTTATTAAACAAATTATAACTCAGAAAGGTATATCAAAAAAATTTTTTTTTATTAATATAATGAAAAATAGTGTTGACATACTAACCATGGTTGATTAAATTCCTCTTCACCAAAGAAATGAAAACTGATGCGAAACACGAATTCATATAGAAATATAAGATATTAGGGCGTGTAGCTCAGCTGGGAGAGCACCTGCCTTGCACGCAGGGGGTCGCAGGTTCGATCCCTGTCATGTCCACCAGTTTCCTTTTTAGGTATTAGCAGTTCTTTAAAAATTAAATAAAGTTAAAAGATTTGAAGCCGCAAGGCTTCGATTCAAGATGAGAAAGGTTCCAAACAAAAAAACAATCTGACGTAAGTATTCTGTCACGCCTGTCAAAAGGCTACATTTCAAAAAGTTGGTGATAAAAGTCAGAGTTGATCAACGTGAGTTGATTCAATCAAAGAATACAAAAACATCCGTATAGTAGTTCGTCACTTTTAATTAATTTTAAATTTAGAATTTTATATTGAAGCTTGGAGAGTTTGATCCTGGCTCAGAACGAACGCTGGCGGCGTGCCTAACACATGCAAGTCGAACGCGAAAGTCCTTCGGGATGAGTAAAGTGGCGCACGGGTGAGTAAC
>JAQTTZ010000058.1 GCA_028710485.1 Bacteriovorax sp.
CCTTGGCCCATGGCCGAGAGATTATGCATTTCTTTGAATGGTTCTAAAAACGATAGGGAGTAACAACCGACATCACCATGACTGATGAGATTGATATTTTGTTTTTTTAAGTGACCGCGCAAATCTTTTAAGAGCGATAATGTTTCACGGTGAGGACAGCCGGGACAAAAAGTAGGAAGTCTTCTGGGAAGGGCCTCTTCTAAAACAATTCCTTTGGGAATGGTATGGCAGGCCCCAAGCCCCAGGGTATTCATCACCAGAGAAATTTTATCAACAACGATTTCATAATTGAGTCCTCCGTGGATCGGAAAACCTTCACTATCACCAATTCTTTTTCCAAAAATTTTTAATTTTAAATTATGGCGAGCACATAATTCATATATTTCCGTTTCTAAAAATCCACGTTTTTCTTCCACCACAATTAAAGTTTCTAATTTTTCCAAATAAGGAAGAAGTAATTCAGAAACCAAAGGATAGGGGGCCGCGACTTTATAAAGTGAAAATCTATCTAAAGCATGATTGTCATCCAAGACATGTTTTAATATTTCAAAAACAGCACCACTTGTGATGAATCCCACTTTTGAATCTAATTTTCCAAAAACTTTGTCTAGGCTAAATTCTTTCAAAACTTGTAAAACTTTTGGGAAGCGTTCATTAATCATTGCCACATCGGCCCGCAATGAATTCGGTGGAACCATTACATTTTTTGATAAATCAAAAGTGGCCGGATCTAATTCAATTAACTCACTATTTATTTTTTTTTCAATTCCTACTTCAACTCTCCCCCCACCTTCGGCCATAAAAGTGGTGAGCAGCAATCCTTGATAGACAGAAGTCTTAAGTGAAATTTCTAACGCTAACTTCATCCAATTTTTTAATTCAAGTGGAGTCGAAGGATCAAGAAATGGAATGTGAAGATGTTTAAATAAATAGCGTGAGTCGGCAGGACTGGAAGTAGAAATTGACCAAGGATCATCGCCAACCACAATGACCACTCCCCCCGTTCCAGGGTTAGAGAAATTTCCAACAGAAAGAGCATCTGCGGCAACATGCAATCCCATCGACTTCATGGCCACTAAGGCATTTTTATTCGCTTGTTTCGCTCCACTGGCCATCGCCGCGGCATTGGCTTCACTATTGGCGATTACTACGCGCAACCCTTTTTTGTGGAACTCGTCTTTCTTTTCATAGAGAATATTAAAATAATCGGCCAGCGGAGAACCTGGGTAGCCGGTGTATAAATGAAATCCCGCCTCTAAGGCCCCTTGAATTATTAGTTCATTACCATTTAAGATCTCAGTCGTATTTTGGGAATTACTTTCGCTGCTATGCTCAGTCATTTTTATATTGCTCACTAGTTCTTAAGAATGATTAAATTTAGTCACTATTTTTATACTAAACGCACATATAAGGAAGGTAACTTGTGTCAAATATTAGCCCTAAAAATCCTCTCGGAATCGAGGCCATTGACCATTTAGAATTTTGTACTGATTCATTAAATACAGCTACGATTGATACTCTCTATAAATTTGGTTTTGAAAAAACTTATATAGACCCGAAAATGAATGCCGAAGTTTATTCCCAGGGACAAGTTCGCTTTGTGGTAGTCGCCCATCCCGATCAAACTCACCCTTCAGTGAAATATTTTAAGGCCCACGGCGAAGGTGTCAGCAAAATATCTTTTTTGGTTGAAAACGCCGAATATGCTCTCACAGAGGCCCTTCGTAGAGGAGCTGAACTGCGAGAACCGCTAACTACGATTGAAAGTGAGCATGGCATTTATAAATTTGGCTGCATCCAAGGTTTTGGTGATGTTCTCAATGAATTTATTGAACGCCCAAAGGCCTATTTTCGTCCCAATTTTACTAAATTGGAAACCGACCCAAAAGCTCGTCCACTCGCTCAAAGATTTGCTCGTATTGATCACTTAACTAATAACGTGGCCAAAGGCGAAATGCGCCGCTGGGTAAATTTTTATAAACAAATTTTTGGGATGGAAGTCACGCGCTACTTCGATATTAAAGGACAAAAAACTGGACTTGAATCAGAAGTTGTTCAATTGCCCAATGGCTCGGTTATTATTCCAATCAATGAGCCAGCAGAAAATAATTCTAAATCCCAAATTCAAGAATTTTTGGATCTCCATAAAGGCCCCGGTGTTCAGCATATTGCTTTGATGACTGCAGATGTAATTACAACTGTTGGTGATCTTCAAGAACGCGGAATCAAATTTTTAAATATTCCCTCGACCTATTATCAAAATATACCAAAACGATCATTTAAAGTTGATGAGGATTTAGCAGTACTAGAAAAACGCCAACTCTTAGTTGACGGTGATGCTGAAGGATATCTACTTCAAAATTTCACCGAAGCCTACGTCGGCCCTCTCTTTTTTGAAACAATTCAAAGAAAAAATCATTGGGGCTTTGGTGAAGGGAATTTCCAGGCACTTTTTGATGCTATTGAATTAGATCAAATGAAGCGTGGCTATTTAAAATAGGCCGAACAATTATTTTGTTAAAAAGACTAAGGTCAGTGCGAGCAATGCCGGTATTGCTTGAAGGAAAAGTATATTCCTACTCGCTGTCATTCCCCCATAAATACCGGCCACCAATACGCAAACCAGAAAAAATATTTTCAATTGAAACCGCTGTTCAGGGACTGTAGCGCATAGAGACCAAATCAGGCCTGCGGCCAGAAAGCCATTATAGAGACCTTGATTCGCTGCAAGAGTTGCACTTTTGAGAGCAAAAGCAGCGTCAATTTTGAATATTTTTAAACCTTGAGGCCTAGACCAAAGAAACATTTCCATGTAAAGGAAGCCTAGGTGTAAGAAAGCTATAAAAGCTACTGAAATTTTTTGAATGACTTCCATTATTTTCCTCCATCAGATCTATTGCAAAGTTTGCTAAAGACAATTTACTAATGATAATATTTTGGAACTTTTTAAACGAATTTACCAATAGAAAATGACAAGGACTAATGCATGTACAAAATGATTGCGATTTACAAAACTCCGGCCGATATCGAGGCCTTTGATCAATGGTATAAAAATCATACAGAACTCGCAAAAAAAGTACCGAAAGTTTTAGAATTCCGTTTTAGCAAAGTGACTGGCGGGCCTCGCGGTGCCAGTGATCTTCATTTTATTGCTGAATTAGTTTTTGCTTCAAAAGAAGATTTTAAAACTGCCATGAGTTCTCCAGAAAATATGGCAGCAGGTAAAGATGCTTTCACAAATTATAAAGACATTGTTTCCGTTCACTTTGCTGAAGAAGAAACAGTAATGACGAAATAATTAAATGATAGGAACCAAAATGGAAAATATTCTTTTAGAATTTCCTTATAATAATCACGAACATATTGCTCTTGTTCGATTGAATCGCCCGAAAGTCTTAAATGCACTTTCAACTGATTTAATGCAAGAACTAGTCGATTGTTTTTTAAGCCTCGATAAAAATCCACAAGTCCGAGTTATTATTTTAACAGGTAATGACCGCGCATTCGCTGCCGGTGCCGATATCGCCCAGATGGTCGAGGCTTCCCCTGTTGACCAAATCAACGACCAGCGCTTCCGCACTTGGGAGATGTTAAGACTTATTACTAAACCTGTGATTGCGGCCGTTAATGGCTTCGCTCTCGGTGGTGGATGTGAGTTGGCGATGTCATGTGATCTTATCATCGCTGGTGACGATGCCCGCTTCTCTCAGCCTGAAATTAAAATCGGAACAATCCCTGGTGCTGGTGGAACTCAACGCCTCACGCGCGCGATTGGAAAATCAAAAGCAATGATGATGGTTTTAACTGGTGACATGATCGATGCAAAAACGGCCTGCGAATGGGGCCTGGTCGCTAAAGTTGTTCCGGCCAATACTTTGCTGCAAGAAACTTTTGAATTGGCAAAAACCATCAGTGACCGCGCTCCCGTTGCCGTTCGTTTGGCCAAAGAAGCGGTTAATAAATCTTTTGAAATGTCGCTGAAAGATGGAATGGATTTTGAGCGCAGAAATTTCTATTTAACTTTTTCCTCTGCTGATCAAAAAGAAGGAATGAAAGCTTTTATGGAAAAAAGAAGTCCAAACTATAAAGGAAATTAATATGGAATCTGGTTTTACTTATATTACTTACGAAGAGCAAAATGCCACCGCAATTATTTCAATGAATCGCCCCGAGATGTATAATGCACTTAATGCAGAAGCAAAAATAGAAGTGGTTCAGGCCATTCGCGAAGCCAATAAAAATCCATCCATTCGCTCGATAGTTTTAACGGGAAAAGGAAAAGCTTTTTGCACAGGTCAGGATTTAAACGATCGCAGTATTCAAGCGATCAATGGCGGAGTTGATCTAGGTAACACTTTACAGACTGAATGGAATCCTCTGGTCAATAGCATCCGCGATTCAAAAAAAATCGTTATAGCTGCCGTTAATGGAGTTTGTGCCGGTGCTGGAATTTCTGTAGCTATTGCTTGTGATTTAATTATTTCTAAACCAAAGACAAAATTTGTCGGTGCATTTAGCAAACTTGGATTAGCACCAGACGCAGGCTCTACTTATACATTTGTCAGGGCCCTTGGATACCAGAAGGCCATGGAGTTTTTCCTAATGGGAAATCCCCTAATGGCAGAAGATATGCATGAGGCAGGGCTTATCAATGCTTTAGACGAAGCAGTTTTAGAGCGAGCACTTGAGTACTCGGCAACAATCAATAAGCTATCCCCTTTGGCCTGTGAAACAGTGAAAAAGAATTTAAAAACGGCCTTGGACTCAAGCTATAATGAATCAATGGAAAGAGAGATGTACGCTCAACGCTTCTTAGGTAGAAGTGCTGACTACAAAGAAGGGCTGTCTGCCTTTTTAGAAAAACGCGAACCACAATTTACCGGAAACTAGTAATATCTATATCAGGAGAAAATGATGTCGACTCATACCTACTCACAAGAAGAACTTACACTCTTCAAAGAAATTAAAAATGGAAAAACGTTTGAAGCAAGCGAAGAACTTCCTCCTTTTTACCGCAAGCATTTATTAAACCTTTTATGGATGCAAGGAGACTCTGAATACTCTGGAGCTCTTGGATATATGCCTTGGATAGCCAAAGCACCTACTCTTCAAGAAAAAGTTCTTGTTGCTCAAATGGTAAAAGACGAAATGAGACATGCTTCGGTCATCTACCGCTTGCTAGACGAATTGGGACAAAATACATCAGACCATGTGAATAAATCTGACTTGGGATATAAGCTTGATGAAGACCAAATCAATATTGGCTTCAAAAGACTAAAGCCTGATTACCGGGTAAATATTTTTTACTACGATATCAAATATTGGACAGATTATATTCTTTTCAACTTTTTGATGGATAGGGCAGCTGGACATCAGTTACAAGATACTTTCAATTCAAGCTATATGCCTTGGAAAAAAGCGATTGAAGGAATTTACAAAGAAGAAGTTATGCACTTAGCTCATGGAGACAAGTGGGTTAAAATTCTCTCGCGCGATCCTGAGCAAAAGAAATTTTTGCAAGAACGTTTAAATTTATGGTGGCCGAGAGTGATGAATATCTTTGGATCCACGCTTGGAGCTTCCAACGATCTTTACGTAAATCTTGGATTGAAACAAAGAACGAATGGCGAAATCCGCGCTGTCTTTGTCAAAGAAATAGAAGAAATGTGTGAGGCCTGTGGCTTAACCCTTCCAGTTTACCGCGAAGAGGATCAACCTCAACGCGAAACTGCTAGTCTTTAGACAATAGTATGAAAATAAATACAGTTATTGTTATAGGTGCCGGAACCATGGGGCAAGGAATTGCCCAATGGTTTGCTCAACAGAACTTAACGGTGGAGATGGTTGATCAAAACTTTGAATTTGCGCTGATCTCCCTTAATCGCATTTTACAGAGCTTTGATAAACTAGAGGCCTCTGGCAAATTATCAAATGCTGACGTCACACTTTTTAAAAAAAATATCAGCGTCAAAAAAATTGATGAAATCAATAGCAATGCTGACTTAGTGATTGAGGCCATCATTGAAAATCTAGAAGCGAAAAATAAAATTTTCGCTACACTAGATACAATGATGAGCAAGCACACCATCTTTGCCTCTAATACCTCCTCCTTCTCTATTACTCAATTGGCCCAATCGGTAAGAGAAGAGAGAAAAGCCAACTTTCTCGGAATTCATTTTTTTAATCCTGCGACTATAATGAAATTAGTTGAAGTGATTAATGGATTAGAAACTAATATTGAAATTACAAGTTCACTAATTGAATGGTTTAACTCTAAATCAAAAGTTGCCTGCAAATGCTCCGACTCCCCAGGTTTTATTGTTAATAGAATTGCACGCAATTTTTATGGTGAAGCACTTCGTGCTGTCGATACCTACGACGTAGATAAATTTCGCGAAGTTGATCAGGTCATGAGAGAAGTTGGTGGATTTAAAATGGGGCCATTTGAATTGATGGATCTCATTGGAATAGATATTAATTTCAGTGTGACAGAATCAGTTTACCGCGCCTTTTTTGATGAAGCTCGCTTTAAGCCTCACCGCTTGCAAAGAGAGATGGTAGCAGCGGGAAGACTTGGAAAAAAAGCAGGTAAAGGATTTTTTAATTATGAAACATAATATTCAGTCTGATCATAACAATATAATGGTCGTGGCCCATCCTGACCATCCCCTCTATATGGAACTCATTCAGCATTATAAGGTTCGCACCATAGATGAGGCGATCAATAGTTTCGATACATATGAATTGGTCATTGACCTTTCGGCCCTTAGGACACAAAAGAAATTTTTATTTTTAAAAGAATTAGCAAAGACGACTAAGGCCGATATTATTTCTGACTTAACTTTATGCTGGGGCGAATGGATTTTGAAATACTCTCCACAAGTTAAAGCATCTGTCTCAACTCTTTTTTATTCGCCCACAAATGCTTTTGAATACTCTCTTCGCGACTCCAGTAATCTTCCGCTCGAAAAAATAATTGCAGACTTTGCAACGACTACTAATCAAAGAATGGTTGAGCATAAAAACCTGGGACTGTGCTTTCACTACCCCAGAACTATTGCCATGATTATCAATGAAGCTTATTTCGCTCTTGGTGACAAGCTTGCGAGCGCAACTGCCATTGATCTCGCGATGAAAAATGGTGTCAATTACCCATTAGGTCCAATTGAGTGGGGAGAAAAAATTGGTCTTCACAATATTGCTCAACTCTTGGAAGAATTAAGCACCATCACACGCGATGAGCGATATAAACTATCGACTGAGCTTAAACTACACGCTTTTAAATACCTATAAATTATTCGGGACAAATTATTATGAAAAGAACTTTTATCGTCTACGCCAAAAGATCTGCAATTGGAAGACTGGGTGGAAAATTATCGCCAGTCCGAGTTGATGATCTTATGGCATTCGTTCTAAAAGATATTAAAGACAATCTAACCTTCGATCCAGAATTAATTGATGATGTTATCATCGGCTGTGCCAACCAGGCCGGAGAAGACAATCGAAATCTCGCTCGTATGGCCGTTGTTCTTTCAGGTCTTCCCCTTTCAGTTCCTGGGTCTACTACCAATAGACTTTGTGGCTCTTCCCTCGATGCTTTAATCGATGGATTCGGTCGCATCCAATCAGGTATTGCAGATTGCTTAATTGTGGGTGGAGCAGAAAGCATGACCCGCGGACCTTTTGTTTTATCGAAGGCCCAAAGTGCTTACGACCGCGAACAAAAAATGTACGACACAACATTTGGATGGCGTTTTATCAATCCTAAAATGGAAAAAATGTTTCCACTTTATGGCATGGGAGAAACGGCAGAAGAAGTCGCGGCACTTTATAAAATTACGAGAGAAGAACAAGACAAATTTGCACTGGATTCTCATGTCAAGGCAATCGCTGCTTGGAATCGCGGAGACTTTAATGAAGAAGTGCTCCCTTATAATGTCGAACTAAAAAAAGAAGCTTATCTTTTCTCAAAAGACGAATGCCCAAGAGCTGACACAACATTATTGGCCCTTTCAAAATTAAAACCAGCTTTTAGAAAAGACGGAACGGTGACTGCTGGAAATTCAAGTCCTATGAACGACGGAGCGGCCGCTCTACTGATAGTTAGTGAAGAGTTCATGAAAACCCACAATCTCACTCCCATGATTGAAGTCACTGGTGGTGCAGTCAGAGGTGTTCATCCAAATGTAATGGGACTAGGGCCAGTTGAGGCCGTTAAAATTTTAATGAAACGTTATAATAAAAAAATCTCAGACTTCGATGCAATCGAATTAAATGAAGCGTTCGCAGCTCAAGCACTTGGATGCATCAAGGGACTTGATCTTGATCCTTCAAAAATTAATTTGAACGGAGGAGCAATTGCGATTGGACATCCACTCGGTGGATCGGGAGCAAGAATTGTGACGACTCTGGCCCATCAAATGAAAAAAAATAAAGCAATTAAAGAAAGTATCGCCACAATGTGTATTGGGGTTGGTCAGGGAATCGCCGTGAGCTTCAGGAACTGTTAATAAAAATACAGCGTATACAAATAGGAAAAAATTGTGAAAACAAACCGACCAAATTTTATAGCAAATTATAAAGACCTCATGGACGAAGACAATAGCTCGTACGCTGGTAGCGATGAACTCCTGGCAATTGGCTCTCCTGTTGGAAAAAAATTAGGATTGAAAAATACTGGTGTTCATATTGAGACGATTCCCCCGGGAAGAAGAACTTCATGGCCTCATGCTGAGAGCCTCGAAGAAGAATTTGCTTACGTAATAAAAGGTCATCCTCATGTCTGGATTGACGGTCATCTTCATGATCTGGTTCCAGGAGACTTTGTCGCTTTTCCTGCAGGAACAGGCATTGCTCACACCTTTATCAATAATGGCCACGAAGATTGTCTTCTTTTAGTGGGTGGTGATTCTAATAAAATAGAAAATAAAATTTTCTATCCTCTCAATCTCGAAAGAAATTTGGAAATGCAAAAAAAGGGATCATTTTGGGAAAACCATCCTATCCACGAACTTGGTCCGCATGATGGACTCCCCGATGCTCAAAGAAAAAATTACAAATCTTTATAATATAACGAATAAAATAAACGAAAAAATAAGGACATTAGAAAAATGGAAATCAAATTATTTATCAACGGACAATTCAAAGATTCATCTGACAAAATCATTAAAACATCAATAGATCCATCAAATGGAATGGAAGTCGCGAAATACCATATTCCTTCTGCTAAAGATATCGATGAAGCCGTGGCCGCTGCTCATTCAGCTTTTTATAATCCTGAGTGGAAGAATATGTCTCAGGATGCACGTGCAGATTTATTGTTAAAAATTTCTGAAAAAATTAAAGAGCGTGCAAAAGAAATCGTTGATGTTGAGGTTCGCGATTCGGGATCAACTCTAAGAAAAGCAAAAGCTGATGTTCATAATACAGCATCTTTTTTTAAAGTGATGAGTAAAGTCGCCCGCGAATTAAAACTTAGTATCAATGATGAAGCTGCTTCAAGAGCAGGATTTTCTATCAATTCTCGCGAGTACTCTCCCGTTGGTGTGTGCGCTCAAATCATCCCCTGGAATTTCCCTCTAGTCATGGCCGGATGGAAAATCGGACCGGTACTGGCCACTGGATGTACCACTGTTTTAAAATCAGCAGAAGAAACTCCTGCCTCAGCTTCCATCCTGGCAGAAATTATCAGAGATGCCGGTGTGCCTGCCGGTGTCGTTAATATTATCACTGGTGGTGCTGACGTAGGGCGAGCTCTACTCAATCATCCTCAAATAAGAAAAGTTGCTTTCACTGGATCAACTCCAGTAGGTGCTGAAATACTTAAAGAGATCGCTCCTAATATCACGTTGGCCACAATGGAGCTTGGTGGAAAGTCGGCCAATATTGTTTTAAACGATGCAGATCTCTCCATTGCCGTTGATGGTGCTCTCTACGCTTTTCTCTATCACTCGGGTCAGGCCTGTGATTCTGGTACTAGACTATTGGTTCAAGAAGAAATTTATCCTGAGTTCATAGAGCAATTCTTAAAAAGAATTAAAGAAGTGCGTGTTGCACCGACAACTGATTCTAATTCTGGATACGGACCAGTCATCAGTGAAAAACAAATGAATACAATTTTAGGATTCATTGAAATAACTAAATCGGAAAATGGAAAATTGCTTTCAGGAGGCTCACGTTTAACTGAAGGTGAGTTTGGAAATGGATTCTTCATTGAACCAACTGCTTTTGAAATTACTCCCGCCCACACTATTTTTCAGGAAGAAATTTTTGGACCAGTAGTGGGAATCACAAAATTTAAGACTGAAGCAGAGGCCGTAGCACTTGCCAATAATTCAAAATACGGTTTAGCTGGAGCAGTTTGGTCAAAAGATCACGAGAAAGCTAAAAAAATAGCAAGTCAGCTGGAAGCAGGAACAGTTTGGATTAACGAGTACCATCTCCTAAATCCTGGAATGCCATTTGGTGGATTCAAAAAATCAGGCCTTGGAAGAGAAATGGGAAGCGAAGGTATAATGAGTTATCTGGAAGTTCGCCATGTTTGGGAATCTGACTGCGACCAACGTGCTCAAAAAGTTTGGTTCGACGCAATTTTTTAACATCTCGGTGTCACTGTCCATTAACTTTTAATTTAAAAAAAATGCCTTCCGCACCGGAGGGCATTTTTCATTCTGCTCATATTTAAATTAAATAAAAAAAATTAAACTATTTTACATCACCTTATTTTCCATAATCAAAATCATTTTTAAAACCAATATAGAAAATATTCAGTAGATATTGTGAGGTTCATCATTAAAACAACTTAATAAAACCTAAGGAGATTTTTAATGAAAAAATTAAGTACTCTTGCGTTTCTTGCACTATTTGCAACAAATGCATTCGCTGATGGACAAGTCTTTTATCGCTACGGATGGTCTTCACTTTCAATGGACAGAGGTGGTCAAACTTTTACTGACGTACTTGGAACTAACGGAAAAAATGATGGTAAAAGTGGAAAAGGAATAGGAGCAGGACTAGATCTGAAACTTATGAATTGCCCTCTTTTTCCTAGTAACTCGTTGGTTGGAGAAATTTTTGTTGATTACAATAGATTTTCACATAAGAAAGTGGTGAATGCTATAAGTCATGTTGCGGGATTAGGCTCTGCTCCAACTGAAGTCTCAGTTTCAGAATTAGCTGTCGTCATCGCACCAAAATACCGCTTCGACGGCCTTGGAAAATTTAGACCATGGATTATACCAGCAGGTTTAGCATTCATGGTAAATTCACCTCCATCGAACACAACAAATTATCTGGACGTCGGTTACCATCTTGGTGCTGGTGCGGAATATATGATTATTAAAGAATTATCAATTGGCGTAGACTATCGCTACACCATTGGCTCAGGCGACCCACAACTAAAAGTGAAGTATTCTAGCTTAGGTGCAAATCTAGGGATCAATTTCTAAGTAATCTTTTTTAAACTAAAAAAAGGGCCTCCATATTGGAAGGCCCTTCTTTTTTATCAAACATAATTCTTTTAAAATACTTTTTGCTAATCAACCTAAAAGTTTTAGAGCTGCTTGTCCTTGAGAGTTTGCTTGAGACAATACTGAAGTACCAGCTTGAGTTAAGATGTTCATCTTAGTATTTTTCGCCGATTCAGCAGCAAAGTCAGTATCTCTAATACGAGAGTTAGCAGCAGATAAGTTTTCACTTGATGATTGCAAATTGTTAATCGTAGAAGTTAGACGGTTTTGGATTGCTCCGAGTTCCGCTCTTTGTCCCGAAACGTTTTGAATCGCCATATCTACTTTGGCCAAAGATGCTTGTGAGCTCTCTTTAGATGCTACTGAAAGCTCATCAACTCCAAGAGCTGATAGACTTGCGTTTTGTTTGGCAGCATCGTACTTAATTCTATCCTGGAAATCATCGTTGTTGATACCAATTTGGAAATCAAATTTATCACCAGAACCATTAAGAAGTTTTTTACCGTTGAACTCAGTCACTTGAGAAATTCTTTCCATCTCTTGTTTTAAGTTTTGATATTCAACATCAGTAAACTTTCTTTCAGAGTCTCCCACCGTATCTGATGCCGATTGAACTGCTAGTTCTCTAAGACGAACGAGAATGTTAGAACTTTCATTCAAACCACCTTCCGCCGTTTGAATTAACGAAATACCGTCGTTAGCGTTTCGCTCCGCTTGTCCTGTACCTCGAATTTGTGCTTTTAATTTTTCAGAGATCGCAAGGCCCGCAGCATCGTCTGCCGCTTTAACGATTCTTGAACCAGAAGACAGCTTGCCTAAAGTAGATGCCTGTTCTAAATTGTTAGCTCCTAGTGTGCGTTGAGCAGCAAGAGAAGTAACGTTCGTGTTGATACGTAAACCCATGAGATCCTCCGTGTAGTAATCGGTGTCCCTCCTTAGTCTTGAATCAACTATTGCAAGCGATTCAACGAGCATCCGTGCTCAACTGAAATTTGGTTTCAAGCGTCGTCACCATGACTCAGCTTTTGATTAAATTATTTTTCGGATTATAAAAATTAAGCTTTAGAAAAAAATGCTTTTTTTTCTCCTCAATACTTGACCATTCAATTTAGTAGCACAACTCTAGATTTAATAAGAATTACCTCATATTTCCAGCGCAAATTGACGAAAAGTCCCTAGTATGGAAAATAAAAAACAACTTGTCATCGTCCCCCCAATGTCTGAGCCTTTTCAAAAATTGAATGAGGTGCTGCAAGGTATAGCGGCAGATGAGAATATCGAAATTTCGATAATAAACGATCCGAAAGAGCTCGTTCAGTTTATGGGTTCAGCAGGACAAAGCTTGGTAGCATTTTCGAATGCTAAAAAATGCGCGACTTTTCTTCAAGAAAATAGATTTGTTCTTGCCAAATCTCATTCCAAAGTTATTCTTCTAACACCAAAAGAAATACCGGCCAAAACGCTCGTAAAATTTGTTAAGATTGGATTAACTGAATCAATTCTAGAAAACTTACCGCCAAAAACCCTACTCTACAAAGTAAAATTACTTCTGCGCTCAATTAAATCTTCCTCTCAGCAAGAAGACAAAGATCAAGTTATAAAAAGCATTGCTGATGGTCCTGCTGCTGCTACAAAATCAGAGCTTGCACTTGATAAGGCCCAAAATGAAGAGGTCGGTGTAAATTACCTTGCGGAAGAAAGAGCAAAATTTAAAACAAATAAAGATGAAAACGCCATTGATTACGGCGAAAACTTGAAGGGCAAAACCACCAACCAAGAAGAGGCGATTGAAACGCACTGGAAGGGTAAACGCAAACAGCACGTTGGCAATCTCGAAGATGATCTTGCAGCTCAAAAAATAGACGATGAAGAATCTTCGGAAATTGACATGTACTATCGCGGGAAAAAACAAAAGAAAACTTCTGATCAGCTAGATGAAGTAGAAGACGATGATTCCTCAAAAAAGCTCCCCTCTTTAGAAGTTTCTGAAGAATTAAATAGGAAAAAACAAGCCTCAGAATTAGACCTTGATTTGGATGCGGCAAAAGCAAAGGCCCACAAAAAAGATCAGGAAGCTGATGAGACAGACTTGTTTTTAAAACCAAATAAAGCAGGTTTGATCATCGAAGCTGCAGAACAAACAGGCCCCAAAAAGCTACTGACAGAAGAAGAAAAAGCGGAGAACCTAAAAAAAGAATTAGAAGAACTTGATGCTCTATTCGCTGAAGCTAAAAAACGACAGACTGCGGAACAAAGCGAAGATCTCGGCGGCCATCTCAAAGGTAAAATCCTTAATAATATCAATGAAGATGATGAATTCCCCGAGCTGAAAGAAGAAAAAGGATATGATAATTCTGAACTGCATAAGCGCCAAAAATCTTTTGATCTTGACCTTGTCGCTGCTGGAAAGGAAAAAGGAGGACGCAAGGAGAATGCAGCTGAAGCAGAGAATGCGCCTCATGAGGGAGAAGTTGATAAAATAGACAATAAGATGATTGGTGAAAATGGGTCAACCGATAAAATAAGTACTCAAATGATGAGCGAATTGAGTGAAGATAATTCAAAAAAAATCCGCACTATGGATGTTTTTGATTTGGATCCTAAAAAAAATAATGAAACTGAAGAAGATCAAAACTCCAAGGAAAAAAATAAGACTTTAGAACTTGTTGAAAATTCTGACGAAGATATCATGTCGAAAAAAAGCCTCGAAGATCCCAAAATTGAGGAAGAAAAAGACAAGGCACTTAATCTCAACTTAGAAAAATCGATAGTTGAAAAAACCAAAAAAGAAACTGAAAGTGAAGAGCTTGCAGAAAATGATAAGCTTAAGCGCAATTCCACTCCTCTTCAATTGGAAGCAAGTGACGATGGTCTTACAAAATCAGAAAACATAGAAGTTGATCCACATATGGCCTTCCGAAAGCTCGATCAAACTAATCTGGATTCAGATGCAAATAAAGACGGGAAAAACCACCACGGAAAAGTCGATAAAATTGATACTTATTATCGAGGTGGAGAAAGTAAAAAAACAGAACATAGCTGGGATAACCTGGATAATAGAAACCGGGATATTACTTTTCAACTTGAAAAGGCGAATCGCAAGAAAGAAGAAGCGGCCATGCGCCAAGAGGCTAAAAACCTTGGTGAAATCACTATTGATTATCGTAAATTAAAAGAAGAATTTGAGCAGATGTCCCGCGGTGAACAATCTTCGAGCGAAGATGGGGTGCATGAAAAACGTTCACAAAACTTATTAGATTCTGAAGATGAAGGTACATTTAAAGTCGTCGAACTCGATGCCCGTGGCTTTGATTTTGGAATTAATATTGTTAACCTAATATACCAAAAAGATTCAAGGCCTATTGATTTCTATAAAATAGTTGCAGAAGAATTAATAACTAAGTACAAGGCCTACCCGGTTTTCTACACTTTCAAAGCAAGTGATAAAAAGCATAGTGAAACATTTGATAGCTTTATGCATTTTAGCACCAGCTTAGTGTCAAACGAGCTAAAAGAATGGTGGATTAATACCAAGACCCAAGACGATATCATGAGCGAATATTTCAGTAAAAGCATGGCGACATGGCTCTGTCGTGAAATAGATAATAAATCAGGCTCCAGTGGAAAATACTGGGAAGATATAGAACTGCCACAATGGGCCGCTAATGAATTAACCAACAAAAAAGTGGAACACATTTTCCCCTACTTTGACGGTGTAGATCGAATGGGATTGGCCGTAGTCTTTTTCCCTGAAGGACTCAATCCAAAAATAGAAAAAGGATTAACGAATACTTTAGAAATGGGCCGTACAATTTTTCTCGAGAATGTCCAAAGACAATCTGCTCCAATAGATCGCAATAAACCCAATGATGATGCCCCTACCGAAAAGAAAAAAATATTGAGTATGTTCACGGGGCTATTTAATCGCAATAAAGCGGGATAAAAACTAGATAGTGAGATATAGATGAAAACGGAATATGATTTTTTTATGATTGAACGAGATCACCTAAAAGGAAAGAACATATTTCCTTTCCAGGTCTATGTTTTTAATCCACTTCATAAAAAATACAGTATGTTTTTAAATGGTAATCGACCTCTCACTAAAGAGTTGGACATTTTTTTGGAATTTTTATTGAGTAGAGGTGGTAAAATCGCTGTCCTAAAAAAGCAACGACGCACTTTTTTAACCGCTCAAGATTTCCACGAATCTGAAATCCCCTCTTTGAAATCACGCGAACTTCATGAGCTCGAAAAAGAGCGTATTATGAATTTAAAATTAAAAGAAATGTATGATGACAAAAACGGAGCTTTCTCATTTCAGTCAGAATTTGAAATAGCATGTGAGACGGATAATTTTGAGAAAATAATTGAATTTACCAGGATAGAGATTCTTACGTTTAGCGTAACTCAATCTCATACTATTTCGCTGGCCCTGCATTTAACTAAATCTCATTTACACACAGATAATTATTTAAATAGAATTGTCGCCACTTCATATTTATTTGCTAAAACTGCCAATATTTTGGATCCAGTGGCCCTTGCGGATATTATTTGTGGAGCTTATCTCTCTCATATTGGCTACACGCAATTGCCGTTGACCATGCTAAAAACGCCGGTCCTATCATTGGGAGAAAAAGAGAAAAGACTCTTTGAAAAACATACAATTCTAGGCAACCATCTTATCAAAAAAAGCCAACTGGATCTTAGTGAGCGGTGTAAAAAAATTATCCTTGACCACCACGAAAGAATCAATGGCAATGGATATCCTTCCATGAAACATGGGGAGTCTATTGAAACTCTGTCATTAATAGTAGGCAGTATTGCCCATCTGTTTGAATTTTCTTCAGGTAAAATTAATGGAAACAAACAGCCAATAAAGTCTATAATCATAAACATGAAAAATAAAACGTTTAGCCCAGGATTAGAATTTGATTTTGGCGACAAGGTATATAATAGTTTAGTTACTTTAATTAATACCGATAAAATTGAAGTAAAAAAAGTAGCCTAATTCTTTCTGACGGGAGTCCTTCATGGCCTTAAAAGCTGATATCAAAATACTTGTCGTAGACGATATGTCGACAATGAGGAAAATTATTAAAAACATGCTTTCACAAATTGGATTTACCAATATCAGTGAAGCGGATGATGGTGCTACTGCGTGGCCAATGATTGAAAATGCGATCAAAGAAGGAAGGCCTTACGAATTTATCGTTTCGGACTGGAACATGCCCCAACTCTCCGGATTAGATCTTCTTAAGAATGTTCGTGCCACCCCTGGTCTCGAAAAACTTCCCTTCCTTATGATTACGGCAGAAGCAGAACAAGGCAATGTTGTTATCGCCGTTAAGGCCGGCGTAAGTAATTTCATTGTAAAACCTTTCTCTGCACAAGTTTTAAAAGAAAAAATTGATAAAATCTTCAAATAAAGAAAAATAAAATGGATATTCTCAACGATCCTTCAATGAAGGAAATAGTCGATGACTTTTGTGAAGAAGCAAATTCGCTTTTTGATTTGTTGGAAACTTCTCTAAACCTAATAGAAGAAAATCCAAGCAGCACAAAAGAATTAGAAAAATTTGGTCAAATCATCGATCGAATTATGGGTGCTGCAAAATCAATTGGAGCTACAGAAATAGCAATATTCTGCGAATTGGGAAAAGTGATTGGTTATAAATCTTCTCAAATTAAAGAAATACCCCTTATTGAAGTAGTTGTGGCCATTCTCTTTGATTCCCTCGAAATGCTTAGAAAGATGACTGAATCTCTACGGGCCGGAAACGACAAGTCCATGAACAAGCTTAACACCAAAGCTTTTGCAACGAGACTTACTTGGTTATCCGAAAAGTTTAAGGATATTGAAAGATCTTCTTGCGCCATTGATGTTGGTGAAAATTTAAATCAGAACTCAATTGATGAATTAATGAAAAGTCTTGGACTTTAATATGGAGAAAGCATGAGCGGTGAAACACATTTTATAGAATTTTCAAAACCTTTCATAGACGCCGCAAAAAACGTATTTGAAACAATGGTATTTACAAAACTTGAAACTCAAAAACCAACCATCAAAAGTGACTCCGTTTCTCGGGGGGATGTATCAGCAATTCTTGGACTGAGTGGTGAATTGGAAAAAAATGGAAGTCGTTGCCACTATAAGGCCATGCTGGTTATCTCATTTCCATATGAAACTTATTTTAAAGTGGCCAGCGCTATGCTGGGAGAAACCTATACATCTTATGTTTCAGATATCCACGATCTCGGTGGAGAAATAGTCAATATGGTTATGGGAAATGCTAAAAGAGACCTAAAGACCATGGGCTATACTTCAAATATGGCCATTCCATCAATGCTCGAAGGAATAAATCATTCGATAAAGTACCCTTCAGGAGCGCACGTAGTCTTGATTCCATTTAATTCAGCACACGGTCCAATGTTCATGGAGCTTTGTTATTTAGAAGCTGAGTAATTTATCTAAATTCTTTAAAAGGAAGATCACTTCTTCCTCTCCATTCATTTAATGTAATTTCGAGATGGTCGAAGCGACCGACTATCTCGCCTCCTTCAGGTATGGTTTTTTCTTTCACATCGACTCTCGCAAAAGTGAGTTTTTCACCTTGAAAGTTTTTTCCAAAATCTAGGTTATACATTTTGGTCCATGTTCCAGTATTTATAAAAATTGAGCCATCATCATATTCGCGAAAAATTGGATCATGAGTATGTCCGACTATAAATGCTTTAATATTTTCGTCGCCGGTTACAAACTCTTCTGTGAGAGATTCATAATTTTGAAATAATTGAATTTCATTTTTCACACGATCAAGGACTTCTCCCAATTTTATATTTTGCTTAAATATCATAACGAATCTAACCATCATAAAATAATAAAAATTAGCAAAGATAAAACGAAGTGTGTAGAGAGGATCATAAATAATCCCATTGATAATAAATTTATTAACAGGTCTGACTGCATTAATATAATCACGCCCTTCTTTAAACTTATTAATCACCCGTGTGACGTAGTAAGATCCCCAAGGTGGAATAAAATATTTATTATGATTAATATCCGTCGCGATACAAGTTTTTATACTATACTGATGAGCAAGTTCATATTCATGACCGTGTTTTAAAACAATTCCCTCTTCTGGAATATAAACAGTATCATCGTTTAAAAGAATTCTAAATTTATCTCGGTCTTTCTCTGCAAAGAGTTCAAGCAGATAATCTCGTAAACTTTCAAACACCAACTCAGCATCATGATTACCAAGAATGTACACGATATGATTATTAGGATAAGAAAGAAAATCTTTAAGCGCCTCCATCACTCCGATATGGGCCTCGATAATCATTTTTAACTTATCAAGTGCCGCGTGTTCGCTCCAAAATTCATCATCAAAATATTTTACAAAAGGAACTGCCAACAAATCGAAAAAATCTCCATTAATAATTAACTCAACTTCGCGGTCAAGGTAGTACCCGCTGGAATGGTATTCGATAAACTCGATAAGTTCTTTATCGTAATGAAAATCTTCTAAAAAATTGCGCCGATTATTCACATTTAATCCTGCCCCCAAATGTAAATCGGATATAACAATAATGGTTTTAAGAATTTTATTTTTTTGGAGGAATTTCATAAGTTTTATTTCCTACAATAAGTTCGACTTCTTGAAATGATGGACTCAGGGGAATGAAGTGAAGCAAGTCCCCTTTTTTTAGATTCACCATGACTCGTTGATATTTGTCCGATTCAACTGAAGTAAAACCAATATTAGTTTTATTATTAACTACGATTTTTCCAATCAAACGAACCAGTGTTTTATTTTCGACAATCACTTCCATCGGACTTCTAAATTTTTCGGGAGAAACTACGCTAAATCGATCATCATAACCTGTCACGACAAAGCCAATTGATGACTCGATGGCATTTACGCTGTAGAACGACAAACTTAGCAAAGTAAAAAATAGTCTCAAAATTAGTTTCATTTAAACATTTTAACAGATCTCTAAAATTTCTTATAGTGACTCTTTTATTCCCAAGTAAAAACGTCGGGCAATTAATGTTTTTTTTAAGCTCATTAATTTTTGCACCGATAGATAACCATGTTTGAATTTCTTAAAAAAAATTACCTTGCCTTTTCCCCCACCAAGAAAAACGCGAAAGGAGTCAAAGAGGGACTTAAAGAGGGACTTAAAGACGACTTCAAAAAAACTTTTTTAAGAAATGCTAATCACCAATGGATCCTTGAAGACCGTGTAACAAAAAGAAGTATCGAAACGCTGCTGGATTCGCTAAGTAGCAAGCATATCCAATTTTTTACTAAACACCCAACCTTTATGATCCCTTGCCAGGCCCATTTAAGTTGCGCCATTGGAAGGACTCAAAACCATCACCTCATACTAGTTTTTCCAGAATTGATACAGCTCTTAAAATCGGCGAGCGCCTTTCACGCTATAGCAATACTGGCGCATGAATTAGGTCATATTTATCATCAGCACACTGAACAGAAAATTGATACTTTGACGGCGCAGATAGAGGCCGACCAATTTGCCTTCGATTTAGGTTTTGGAGAAGAACTGCAAGAGGTCCTTTTAGACCATGTGAACTCTGTCGACTGCAGAGTAAGGATTTCGAGGCTTACAACGTTACTTATCACTCAAAAAAAATAATTATCTTTATAAATAATAAAAACATAAAAACATAAAATAAAAAGCCCACATCAGAAGATGTGGGTCAGATATTTTTTATATTTTTTTAGACATTATTTAGATTCAACATCTAAAATTTTGGCCTGTGGAGCATTCAAGAATTGTCCTTTGAATAAAGGAGAATTCGAAATGTCTACTACACCAAGAGTAAGTTTTCTTTCGTTGTTTGAATCAACAAGAGAAAGAATTCCTTTAGCTGAGTCCAGAGAAACTTTTGAGAAAGTAATTAGGGCGTTGTTGTTAACTAAAGACGCTTCATATATACTTCTGTCATCAGTTCTTTTTCCGATCACTAGGTTCATTTCGTAGCTTCCTACTTTAACTTTAAACTTACCGATAAGTTGAGCAAGTTCTAAACCTTCAACATTCGCTTGTCCGTAAACAGAGATATTTGATTTATCCAACTTTCCAGAGAAAGTCGATTTTCCGTAACGTGCAGAAGAAAAGATACCTTTAACCGTTTTAGTTTCTCTGTCTAATTCCATTTTAAAGAATGGAGATTGAATCTCTTGGTTATTATCATTGTTATAAACATCTTCATTGCTGAAGAATGTGTTACCAAGAAGACCTGCTTGTTTGAAAGAAACTTTAATAATGCGAGAGTCAGATGCAACAAAGTTTACAACTAGAGCATCACGGTCATTTGATTCCATCACGATAACATTATCGATTCTTAAATTTTTAGCAACTTCAGCATTATCAAAAGTTACTTTATAAATACCTTCGTGTCCCGGGCGAAGCTTGAGAGCAGCAACTGTCATGTTACGAACGATTGCTACACCAGCTTGATAAAGATAGTACTCATCTTTAATGCCACGTGAGTAGTCTTTTGCAAACTCCGCGAATTTAATCATTTCATCCATTTCAGCAAGTGTTGTCGCTTTATCTGCTTTTTCAGACAGAGTCATTAGAAGTCCGTAACGCCCGGCCTGAACAGCTTGTGCTTTATAAAGTTCAACATAAAGAGCGCTGCTGATTGGGGAAATTTTTACATAACGAATAGAAACGTCGCTTAAAAACATTTTTAAATCCCGACATGACCATTCAGTACATCCATCAAGCTTTTCATATACTGGAACAAGAACTTGAAGTTTTTCGTAGAGATTCACTACAACTTTTTCTGTTTCATTTTTAACAACAAGATCTTTTAAGTAATAAACGAACTCTCCTCTTGCATCAAGATTAACAGTCTTTAACACTTCGGTAATATTATCGTTACAGAGAAGGACTCCTTGCTCAGCTAAACAGCTCTCAACCATTTTTATAGCTGGATCTAGACTAGCGTGTCGTGCAAAAGTCGGGAAAGATGCAACAAGGGCGAGAATCAAAAATAGTTTTTTCATATATACCTCAGTTTTAAATTACAAATTAAATTTGACGTTAAATTCGTGACCATTAATTAGTGTTATTATTGCAACACCTGAAACAGTTGCTGGAAATTTTTCACCTTGTTGAAGGGTTACATAGAAGTTTCTTTTAGCATTGTCAGATGATCTGTTGGAAACACCATTTGTCGTAAAAATATAGTCGACATTTGCAACCGTCCCGATTTTGGCAGAACTTAACGATATTGCGAAAGACTTAACCCCATCTTCTTTAACTACTTTAAAATCATCTTCCTCAAGTCTGTAGAGAGGATTAGTTTCAACTTGGCCTTGAGCAGAAAAATTTGCTTGATTTGGGTTAACTTTAAATTCATAGTTAGCAGAGTTAGAGAAATCGTCAAAAGATGACCACGCCCCATAATGAGCTACAACTTTACTTCTGAAATCGCGAACGGCCCCAAGTGAGGCTTCAATGGCCGCGTCTTCAGTCAATTGTCCCAACTGGAAAGCTTCATAAGTGTCTGCATACGTTTGTAGAGAGTCATTAGATATTGAGTTATAATTAGACAAAATATCCATTGAAGAATCAAATTTCTGAAGTTGCAGTAAAACATTAGTTTTAACTTCCAACTCTGTTGCATCTTTTCTTAAGACAGCAATACTTTCTTCATTCTTAGCTTCCTGTACTCTTTTTTTATAAGAAAGATTTAATCCAGACCAAGAAAGAATTGACCACTTCACCTGTTTTACATTCGCCTGAGAAGCGCGCTCGAGGTTGATAGAAGCTTTGTACCTGTCACTGTTGATAAGTGCAAAGTTCTGAAGTTTTTCTTCGTTTAGCCCTGCCGTGATTGACCTATTTAGAAGAGTTGATACCTGGGCCAACTCATACTTTGATCCATCAGTTGTACTGATAAGAGTTCTAATCGCTGCAAGTTCTGAAACGTACATATTATAGATATCGACGTGTTCCATTCCTAAGCTAAGAATCATCTTCTTCAGTTCATCCAATCTTTCCGGGGAAAAT
Source organism: Bacteriovorax sp. (assembly GCA_028710485.1). Classification (GTDB taxonomy): domain Bacteria; phylum Bdellovibrionota; class Bacteriovoracia; order Bacteriovoracales; family Bacteriovoracaceae; genus Bacteriovorax. The sequence continues at coordinate 22,521 of JAQTTZ010000058.1, forward strand.
TTTCTCTCTGTCCATTTAGCTTCTTGGTAGGAAAGAATCTGAATTTCTTGATCGATAGTTTTAAGAATTACTTCATGAGTAAGAATATCGTAATAAAGGTGAGCAAGCTCATTATTGAGAACCTCGCGTGCTTCATTAAGATTGTAGGTCGCAACTTGAGTTAGGTACTTATTCTTAGAGACGTTATAAATTTTTGTTGGAATAGAAAGGACGGCCTCAATAGCAAGTAGTGTCCACAAATAACTTAACCCCATAGCGATCCCCAATAAGTGACCTGTTGTAATCGGGTTAAATTGTGCTCTTGCTATTGAAACGTTTTTCTTGGCAATCAAATAGTTCTCAAAC
>JAQTTZ010000178.1 GCA_028710485.1 Bacteriovorax sp.
AGCCAGAAATAAGGAGGCTACGATGACCCCTATAATTGATAATATGAAAAACATTAAATCAGCCTCAGTAAATTTCATAAGTATTACCTACACACCCCAACTAATCCATTTGAGTTCGTTACTGGGCTTGAGTTCGTCGCTGGATTTAAGTTTAACGGTGCCTGGGGAACAGCTTCAGGGGTTGCAAGAAGATTAACAGCAGCGCCAACAACAGTACCTGTGAATACGCCAGCAGCGGCTTGAGCCAAGGTTGCACCTACCGCTGTCACAATACTTGAACCAGCCGTTAGAACCGTTGTTGCTCCAAAGGCAGCCCCTCCTAAAAAAGCACTTGAGGCTGATCCAAAATTGGAATTTGGATTAAAGAGCAGGTCTCCAATAAGCCCCACCGATCCGCCAACTAAGGCCCCTACGCCAACCGCTGCCAGGAAACCGATCTTCCCACTTGGATCAGTATACCCCTGTGGAAAATGTACGGAATTAGTCAGTGGTTAATTTATCACCACATTAAATCAGACCCAACATTTCCATATGTGAATGTTGGAATTTAAAAACGTTTATTAATACAGCTAGAGCGTTTTGATAAGTGGCTAATGGATCGAAGCCATCAGCAGATGCTGGAAATTCACAATCTTCCAAGTTCAAGTGACCTACTGGGGGTTCGCGCATGAGTCTTAATCAATTTGAAGTCAAAATTCACAAAATGGGGACAGGTTTTTTCCAATGCAAATTTCGAGATCCGAAGACTGGAAGTCGGATACGAAAACGCTTCGATTCTCTAAAAGAGGCAAAAAACTTTAAAAAGACAACCGAATCTCAAGTTAATAGCAAGGGAGAAAACGTTTTTTCTGATTTAAGAATTTCCCAAGCAATGAAAGATTTCCTTGAGAATTCCCCCGGGAGCAATGTCAGAGGTAGGAAAAATCATTTCAAATCATTCATTGATACTTTTGGTGTTTATAAAGTAACCGAGTTAACTCAAACTGATTTGAGAAAATGGATTTTAAATACCAAAGACCAACTAGACCTAAGTGAAAAAACATTAAACAGTATTTGTTCCCAGTTTTTTGGCTTCTTTCAGTATTTAATGGAAGAGAATTATCTGACAGTAAATCCCGTAAAGGGCATTCGTTTTAATCGTCATGCCAATTCCAGAAGGCCACGAATAGTATTTTCCGTGGGAGAAGTAAGAGAGATACTGGCAAATGCCAAAACATTTTCTCCCAATGTGCTTATCCCTAACTTTCTTGTGTCGCACATAAGGGCGCTAGAAGAGAGGAGGTCATAAATCTTAATAGAGAGGACGTGGATTTTGAAACAGGTCTAATCCATTTTACGAAAACAAAAAATGGAAGAGAGAGATTTGTGAGAATTTCTCCCATTCTCGATAGTGTATTAAGAGAGCACTTCGCAAGTCATAACTATGCCCATTTACTAGTTGGAATCGAAGGAAAAAGACTCAATTCTCATGGTGAACTGGTGAGACTAATGAATAAATTTAGAGAATTCTTTCCAATGAACAAAGCCGATTGGGGATCACATTCTCTACGCCATTCATTTGCTTACAATTCTTTAAAGAAGAGCGGGAGAATGTATCAGCTACAAGCAATCTTGGGCCATAGGTCTATTGATGTAACAGTTGACCTCTACGGGCAATTACAAGCTCAAGATATTGAATGTCCATCCCCTTATGAACCTTAAACAAAATGGAGATCAAATTATGCAAGAATTTAAAGTTAACATTTATCCTTCAGAGGATAAAAATTTTCTATCAAGTTATATTCACCCTCTGACCAAGAGAAAAATTCGTCAAAACTTTTCATCTAGCTCGGAGGCCCAGGAATTTAAAAAAGCAACGGAGGAAAGATTTAAAAGTAACAAAGTAGAAAACTTTAGTGCTCTTACCATTGAAGAGCTAATTAGTTATTTTATGCGAGAAAAACCCAAAAATCATTTTTCGAGAAAGATTTGTCACTTAATCGATTTTATCGAAACCTTTGGTCGCTTTGGAGTTGAAGACATCCACTGATTCGCTTAAGGTCTGGCTTACCAAGTTCAAAAAGAAAATAATCTAAAAGATATCACGATGCGAGGACTTAAGTGTGATCTCGATACACTCTTTGTGTTTTTACAGGAAAGAGAAATTATCTCGGAGTCACCACTAAGTAGAATTTATTATGAAAAGTGTGTACTCCCACTTAAGGCAAGAAACCTCCTTACTGAAAAAGAAATAGAAAAGCTTCTTGAAGACATTAAAGCATTTTCGCCGGGCTATCTTTATCCCATTATTAAAATGTTTACAGAGACAGGTGCTAAAACGTCAGAGGTAATTGAACTAACTTGGGACGAAGTAAATTTAAATGATGGTATAATTCATTTTAAGGGGAAAATAAAAACTCAAGAGCGCACATTGAAAATCTCGAATGAGTTGGTGAAAAGTCTCTCTATGAAAAAACGTATGTCAAATTTAGTATTTCAAACTTATTACAAAGAAAACTTTACGAACGTTAAACTCACTCGTGCGATTAATGAATATAAAAAAAAAGGAAATAACAAAGGAGAATGGTGTCCAATGGATCTTCGACATTCCTTTGCAGTAAATTATTTAGCAAATGGTGGCGATATGAAAGAACTCCAAAAAATTCTCGGACACAATAACGTCTTTGATACGAAGAGGCTTTACGATGAAGCAGTCGGAAAAAGAATTATTAAAAACGTTACCAATCCATTTGAGTAATTTTTTATGTAAGCGCCTTCGGGCGCTTTTTTTTGGTCCAAAGTCGGGTCTATAATCAAAAACATCACAATCAGAGTACCAAGTGGCCATCAAGAATTGGTGCCTATTTTTGGCCCAATTTTAGGAATTTTTTTAAATTTTTGGCCATTTTTTGGCCACCAAATTAAAGACCCGATAAAAACCTTTAAAAAATTGAAACAGCATAACTGCTTGAAAGATCGTAATTAGTTTTTAAGCCAGTTAAAGGCATTCTAAGGAGCCTAATGAATGAGATGCTCGCGCTAGCATGCAAAAATTAAAATTAGAGCCGTCTGCGCCGCTTTATTGGCCAAGCGTTGAGGTGAAACTGCCCGTTAACACTGACACTCCTGTTTTAGCAGGATGCCAATCATTGAAAAGTTTTTCGCATTGATTTTTTGAATCAATTTTTGAGTTCATTTAAATATTTCGCGCACCTTAATTGTACACTACAACTTCTTTCAAAATTTAAAGAATTGATTTAGTATAAAAAATATCCCAGCAACAATTTTAATAAGTGCTCTCCCAATAAAACCACCACTTTTTATTAATTTTGACACTTGTTTCCAAGGCTCCCATTGAGTTGCTAAAATTTAAAAAACTGATTAAGTATTAAAAAAATTCCAGCAATCAATGCTAGAACAGCTCCATATAATACATATGAGACTTCTTTACCTTTAAAAATATTACGAATTGACCAAGTACTAGTTGCTACTAATAACAATCCAATTAAAATCTTAATTATTTTTTCAAGCGGTATTGCATTCAATTTTACCTTCCATTTGTTAACATTTTATCTCAATGTCCACATTGAAATGCTGGACTTGAGTTGGTAGCATTTGGGTTTATATTTCGAACAGTGCTAACATTGCCATTCACCATGGCCCAGTTAAAATTATCTACGACATCTTGTTGTGATGGAGTAAGGTTTGATTGAGGAGGAATTGTGTCATTATTGTTGGCCATTGTTGAATCAAAAGTCCCTCCGATCGCTCCACCTACGGCCCCTCCAACTATACCACCAACTGGACCTGCGATAGAACCAATACTACCACCAACAAGTGATCCAATAATGTTGCCATTGCCACCTCCCGAAAGACCTGTCCACACCGATCCGACCGCACCTGGCGCCTTTCCACTTGGATCAGTTAATATTGTCGGCTGATTTTTGACATATCTGTAGAGGTTTATATCTCCACCATTAAACCCAATCGGATCTTTGCTCGTAAACCGACCTGTCTGTGGGTCTCGCTCGATTATAATAAAGCCCTGACTCCGAATCGTATTCACGCCCCGCAAATCCATAAACCACCGGACTCGAATTCTTCTCAAGTTCAAAAGCTTCTCCTCTTTCCTTTCGACCTGAAAGCTGATCTCCAAAAGCTGAAAACATTTTTCTTCCAGCACTTGCTTCAGTGTTTAAAACTGATCCAAGATGGTCGGTGATGTAAGACTTTGCTTTATTTTTTGTGACTTCACCCAAATGCTCATCAATCCCTTGTCCATCAACATATTGAGTGATCTCACCTTTACCATTCATACCAAATAGAATCTTTTCTTCGTCAGCAAGGTAAAGATATTTCTGAGTAAAAGTTTTTGATTTTCCATGATCTTTCATTTGAAAAAACTTCGCGATTCTTCTCCCAAGAGCATCGTAGTAATAATTGGCAAGAAAACCATGTCCATCATCCTGGTCTCTTTTTTTTGTTTTTCCTTTTTCGTGATGTTCCTTTTCTTCAAACGACAATTGAAAAGAAGACAGTTTTCCGTCTACGTTATATTCAAAATCTTTCTGGGATTTTTCTTTTTCATTAACAATCGTTGTAATGTTTCCAAGACCATCTAAGTCATAAGCGTAGATCGAATTTTTATCGCCAGTAATTGCGTTTCCGACAAATGTGGCTACGCCATTGTTCGAATCTTTAATTCTGTTTCCAACCTGGTCATATTGAAATACTCTGTTTTGATGTTGAGAGTTCTCACTTATAAGTTGATTAAGCTCATCGTATCCGTAAACGGTATTTGCATGCTCACGTTTTGAATTAACGATATTTCCCGCGAGGTAATAGTGCCGAAAAGTGTAAATACTTGGGCATTAGGCAAAACAAATAATGATAACGAATTTGATAATTTGGTTTAAGTAAAAAACTGTCCAACACCACTGGTGTCACTATAGAAATCGCATGAAACTCAAACAGAAGTCTTTAAGCTTATTTAACAAGCCCAAGTGAAGCTTAGGTGGTTTTGCTAAGCATTCTTTTTAATTGAGAGTTAATTCCTATTCTGGAACTTTATCTTAATTTAAAACTTAAAAAACTGATTAAGTATTAAAAATATTCCAGCTGTCAAAGCTAAAATGATCCCATATAGTCCGTATGATCCCTCTTTCGTTTTAACTATAGTTCGTATCGCCCAAATGCTAATCGTTATTACCAATAAACCGATTAAAATTTTAATTGTTTTTTCAAGTATGGATGCATTCAATTTTACCT
>JAQTTZ010000059.1 GCA_028710485.1 Bacteriovorax sp.
AGGAAATAGCAGAAGTCGTTTCAGCACTTCGCTCCGGATGGGTAACCACTGGTCCTAAAACTAAACAATTCGAAGCAGATTTTGCAGCTTATCTCGGTGGCAATCTAGAAGCCGTATCGGTGAATTCGGCTACCGCTGGATTGCACTTAGCTTTAGAGGCTTGCGGGATCACAGAAGGCGATGAAGTAATCACTACTCCCTATACTTTTACCGCAACGGCCGAAGTTATTCGCTATCTCGGAGCACACCCCGTGTTTGTCGATATAGATCCTAATACTTTTAATATTGATCCTAAAAAAATTGAAGAAAAAATAACGTCGAAAACAAAAGCTATCATGCCTGTGCATTTTGCAGGCCTGTCATGCGATATGAAACCAATTCTTGAAATCGCAAAAAAATATAATTTAAAAGTTATCGAAGACGCGGCTCACGCCCTTCCCACTCGCTATCAAGATAAATTAATTGGAACGTTAGAAAGCGATATAACTGTCTTCAGTTTTTATGCGACCAAAACAATTACCACCGGCGAAGGTGGAATGATCGTCACCAAAAATCCAGAACTCGCTCTAAGATGTCGCACGATGAGACTTCACGGAATCAATCGCGATGCTTTTGATCGTTATACTTCAAGTAAACCCGCTTGGTATTACGAGGTAGTTGCCCCGGGATTTAAATACAACTTAACAGACATCGCGTCTGCGATGGGAATTCATCAATTAAAAAAAGCAGATCGTTTTCAAAAAAGACGTCAAGATATGGCCCAGAAATATATGGATGCATTTAAAGATCTTCCATTAATATTACCACCGACTGCAGCCCCTGGGGATCTTCATGCCTGGCATTTATTCGTACTACGATTAGATGAAAAATTGGCCATTAGCCGCGAAGATTTTATTCAAAAGATGATAGATCTTGGAATTGGATGCAGTGTGCACTTTATTCCTCTTCATCTTCAGCCTTATTGGCGAGAAACTTATAAGCTTCAAGACTCTGACTTTCCTTATGCCCTTAAAAATTATAAACGAGCAGTGAGTTTACCTATCTACACCAAAATGACTGAAGCTGATCAGGATAGAGTAATCGCCGCGGTTAAAAAAATAGTATGTGGATAGGCAAACGCATTTTTGACATCATTTTTTCTTTGATAGGTCTGATAATTCTGAGTCCTCTTTTTTTGTTAATCGCTCTTTGGATAAAGCTTGATAGTAAAGGACCAATCTTTTTTAGACAAAATAGAGTGGGCCGAAGCGAATTACCATTTTTCATTCATAAATTTAGAACGATGAGTTTAGATGCTGAAAAAAAAGGCTTACAAATTACTGTAGGAATGGATTCTCGTATAACTAATTCTGGGCATATTCTAAGAAAATATAAGATAGATGAATTTCCCCAACTGATAGATGTTCTACTCGGAAATATGAGTATTGTCGGGCCACGCCCTGAAGTGCCTAGGTATGTAGAAAAATACCCAGCGCCTCAGCGTTTGAAAATTTTTAAAATGAGACCCGGAATTACAGACTGGGCATCAGTAAAATTTAAAGATGAAAATGCAATTCTTGCCAAATCAACAGATCCAGAACGAACGTACGTTGAAGAAATTCTTCCCATAAAGCTTTCCTATTACGAAAGTTATTTCGATCAATCCTCACTAACGGTTGATTTGAAAATTATTTACTTAACTGTTGGTGAAATCTTTTTCAAGAGAACAGCTTAATGAGTTTTTTTGCACAGTTAATAAATTTACGAAGACGATCAAAAGTACTTTTCATGCTTTTAACAGACTTGTTCGTTTTGCCGCTAGCTTTTTATTCGGCAGTAGCATTAAGAGAAGGAAATTTATATCCGGACATGTCGGAATACTGGTGGCTCTTTTTCTTTATTCCTGTTCTTACTATCCCTATTTTTATTCGTATTGGTCTTTACAGGGCCGTCATTCGTTATATGGATGTCCGACTTTTATGGACCATATTTTATGGGACGACGATTGGAACTCTTTTAATCACCGCCCTTGTGGCCATTGCTCGTATCAACTCACTTCCTCGAAGTAGCTTGGCGATCTTTTGGGTTTTTGCATCGGTTTATGTAGGTGCGACAAGACTTATTGCCCGTGGATTTCTTCACGGTGTTGAACTTCGAATTGATAAGAAAAAAAGAGTAGCGATTTACGGAGCAGGAAGAGCGGGGACTCAAATGGCCCAGGCGTTACTTAACTCCAGAGAATACACTCCCGTTTTATTTCTGGATGATTCTATTGAGAGTCAACGAAGTAGTCCACATGGGTTGCGAGTTTTTTCTCCTTCAAATCTAGATGTGCTTATTCCTAAAAAATCCATTGATGAAATTTTAGTGGCCCTTCCTTCCGTGGCCCGCTCAAAACAAAAAGAGATCATTGAAGGATTAAGAAAGTACGATATTGTTATTAAAATTCTTCCAGCTGTTGCCGACGTAGTTTCTGGTAAGGTTCGTTTTGAAGATGTTCGCGAAGTACAAATTGAAGATTTATTGGGACGAGATCAAGTTCCACCAAGATTGGATCTTTTAAAAAAATGTATTGAAAATAAAGTTATCTGTGTAACTGGTGCAGGAGGATCCATTGGGTCTGAATTATGCCGACAAGTTATAAATTTAAATCCATCTAAATTAATTTTAATCGAGCTAAATGAATTTGCTCTTTATCAAATTGAAAAAGAAATTACTCAGCTTGCTCCACATCTGAAAGTTCTCTCTTATCTTTTGGATGTAAGTCTTCAAGAAAAGATGACTTATATTTTAAAAGAGCATCAGGTAAAAACAATTTATCACGCCGCTGCCTACAAACATGTTCCTTTAGTGGAAATGAATGCAGTTAGTGGAATTCTCAATAACTCTATTGGAACAAAATCTACGGCACTCGCTGCTATAAACGCAGGCGTGGATCATTTTATTTTAATCTCAACAGACAAAGCTGTTCGCCCCACAAACGTGATGGGTGCTTCTAAACGCTTAGCTGAGCTCGTGCTGCAAGCTCTAGCTTGCAAACACAAATCAAATATTATTTTTAGTATGGTTCGCTTTGGAAATGTTCTTGGTTCGTCAGGTTCAGTTGTTCCGCTTTTTAGAGAACAAATTAAAAGAGGCGGTCCAATCACTGTTACTCACCCTGATATCATTCGTTATTTCATGACTATCCCGGAAGCTTCACTCTTAGTTATTCAGGCTGGTTCTATGGCCACAGGTGGAGAAGTTTTTGTTTTAGATATGGGAGAGCCAATCAAAATTGTAGATCTCGCCAGAAGAATGATTAAGTTAAGTGGTTTAGAAATTCGAGAACCCGGAATTCCACTAGGCGATATTGAAATACAATTCACAGGCCTTCGCCCTGGCGAGAAGCTATACGAAGAACTTCTTATTGGTGAAAGTGCCACGAAAACAGATCACCTGGGAATTATGATGGCCAATGAAAAATATATTGAGTGGGAAGAGCTTGATAAAAAGATGGAAATGCTTTTAGAAAAATGCCAACTTAATAACCCGAGAGAAATTAAATTGGCACTACAAAATATCGTTAAAGAGTATCAACCTCAATTTGAGTAAGTGCGTAGAGTGCCATAAAAAGAAAAACATTCACTCCATCCGTGATCGTATTCTGAGTTAAGCCGCCTATCACGATGGCGATGATTGAAGGAAAGGCCAATTTGGCAGCAAGATCATCGCGCTTATAACTTTCATAAAGCCAAAAGAAGATCCATGCCAAGAACGGAATGCCGCCAACTAGCCCCATCCCCGCAAGAATTTCTAATAAGTTATTATGAGCGTGCCCTTCCCAAGTTGGTTCAGGATATCCATACTGTTTTTTGATGACTGTTGAATAAGGTTGAAAATTTCTAAATCCGACACCCATGACAGGATTCAATTCAAATACTTTCCAAGCCGCTTTCCATTGTCCGACTCTCAGCAAGTTTGAGTGCTGTCTACCTTCGAAAGTTACTCTGAGGTAAGGAACAGACACCCAACACATCGCAGAGAGAAGAACTGTTGCTAAAATAGCAGTTATGAATTTTTTCTTATTCGCTTTGAAAAAGTAGAAAGGTAGAGCAATGATAAAGGCAAGAAGAGCTCCTCTCGTATATGAAGTTATAAAACCAACAAAGTTTATTATTATGGCAATCGATAGAAGCCATTTAGGAAAGTAATTTTCAAGTTTTTTGTAATTTAAAAAAAGTCCAACGAGGAGGATACACCAAATGGCTTCGCTGTGGGCATAGCTCATCAGCATACCAAACATTCCTGCATTTTGAGTTGCAGATGATGGAGGTCCCCACTTAAGCGGATTAAAACCTGTATACAATCCAATCATTCCCGAGAGAGATGCTACGCTTGATGAAATAAGAGCAGACCAAAAGAGTATTTTAATTTGTTTGAGCGTTGCTTTTGTTTTTAAATACCACCCAAATGGTGCCGCCATTAAGGCTCCTAGTAGGTAGTATTTAAATTTCATAATATTGAAATATTTTAAACCGATTTCATTATTATGGGCATAGATGATACTAATGGGGACAAGGAAAGAAAAAATGAGTAAAGCCCAATTGCTCTTCGTAAATTTTTTCCATTCCATTTTTGGTAAAAAATAAAGCACTGGGATTATAATTAAAACATGTGACAAGGCCATTACCGAAATCGACATAAATAAACTTAATGCCAAAACAAGCAGTGATCCAAAAACAAGATATTCCATATTCTTCCTCTTAAATGATCTCTAAAAGGTGCCACCAGACTTCTGGTTTCGCAAGTGCAAAAAAATGGCGAGTAGTATAGTCTGTTTCCCAAAAAAGGGCCCCAAAAGGGCTCCAGGAGACTTTGCAATAGAAGTGTTATTCCCATCAGAGACCAACATTGAAAGCTTACGAATCTTTGGCAAAGGCCCATGGGATGAGTGTTAATAATTATATGGATAAATTAGCGGAGTTATACCAATAGGATAAATGAGTTTCGGAACTTTCTGGAGCAGCAGAATTTTCAGATTCTAACCTTTTTAATGTTTATGACTAAAGATGGGGTTAAATAGTCTATCTGATTGACTAAAATACGGGTTGTTTTGTCTCTTTATTCGATATACTATTGAAACTATATGAAAAGAGTATACGAATATGATTTAGAAGAATGGTACCAGACAAATGACCGTAAGCCATTGATTCTTCGTGGTGCTAGACAGGTTGGAAAATCAACCCTCGTCCGACTTTTCGCCCAAAATTTAGGGCTCGATTTAATTGAAATTAATCTTGAAAAAAAGCAGTTCCAATCTCTAAAAGCTGAGCAGTTTGATATTCAAGACTGGGTTATTGAAATTGAATCCATCGCTAAAAAAAAAGTTCATCAAAAAACACTTATCTTTATTGATGAAATTCAAGCTCAAGTTAAAGCACTGGCCATGCTTCGTTATTTTTACGAGGAAAGACCTGAAATTGCCGTTATTAGCGCAGGATCACTACTTGAAATTGCGCTTCATAATGAAGAGGTTAGTTTTCCTGTGGGGCGTGTTTCATTTATGTGGATTGGGCCTATGACCTTTGGTGAATATCTTATGGCACAAGGATCAAATGATCTTTATCAAAGAATTCTTGAAAATAATTTATTAGATTTTCATCATCAAATGCTTCTTGATGAGCTAAAAAAATATTATTTTATAGGTGGTATGCCTAAATCGATTAAGACTTATATTGAAACCAAGTCCTTTATAGAAGTAAGAGCAATTCAAGAAGAAATTCTCCAGACATATCAAGAAGATTTTCCCAAATATGGCAAACGAATTAATACTGATAGATTAAGCAGCGTATTCAAGCAGCTTGCTTTCCACTTAGGAAAAAAATTAATTTATCAACATCTTGATCGTGAATCAAAAAGTATTGAAGTCAAAAAATGTATTGAATTATTTATTAAGGCCAATATTATTGTGCCTGTTTATCATTCTGACGCGAACGGAATACCGCTCAGGTCCCAGGTTGATACAAATGTTTTCAAAATATATTTTTTGGATATTGGCCTTGTTAATTGCCTTCATGAATTTTCATGGGATGGATTCAACAAAATTTTTGATGAAACATTTTCAACTAAAGGATTTCTGGCCGAACAATTTGTGGCCCAGCACTTAGCTTATCATCTCAATAGAAAAGCTCTACCTGAATTAATGTATTGGTTAAGAGATAAGAATATCAACAAGGCAGAAATAGATTTTTTAACCAGTGCACGTGGCGAAATTTTTCCCATTGAAGTTAAATCTCAAAGTGGTGGAAAATTAAAATCGTTAAAAGTTTTTGCCGAAGAAAAAAACTGTTTGAAGTCATTTAAACTTTCTAAAAATTGGTTTGATAAAGAGACGTTAAAAATTTCTGAAGGAAGAAGTTTAGAGGTAGATTCTTGGCCACTTTATTCTATTGAGGGATTGATACATCAGAAGTTGAAGCACTAGGTACTTACTCTAAAAGATATTGAAAATCCTTATAACTCAATTGTCCCGCAAAGACCTTGCTTCCTGCCAACTCAGCTTCCGATTCTTCTTTAAAGAGAGCATCAAAAGCCTGGCCTTTGATTGACTTTAATTCCTGAATTTTTTCTTCCACGGAGTCCTTCATTAAATAGCGATAAACCTGAACCGACTTTGTCTGCCCCATACGATGTGCTCTGTCGGTCGCTTGGTTTTCGCTCGCAGGATTCCACCACGGCTCCACATGGAAAACGTAACTGGCCTTAGTAAGATTTAGACCGACCCCTCCAGTTTTCAACGTCATAATTAATATCGATGCTTCGTTATTTTCTTGAAAGCCTTGCAATTCACTTTGGCGTTTTTTAGCACTCATGGAACCATGAATAGAGTGCGTTTTGTAACCGGTCTCGCGAAAATATTTTTCAATTTCTTCGAGTGTCGTGAGAAAGTTTGTAAAAATAAGAACACTTTCTCCTTTTTCATAAATTTCGGAAATGGATTCAAATAGCAGTTGAAACTTCGGAGGAATTTTATTGTACTTAATTTTTTCGACCATCGCGGGAAAAGAACAAATTTGTCTTAAGCGCAGAAGTGCCGTGAGCATTTGTAATTGGGTATTAGATTTCGAATCTTCATCGATCACCGATTTGATTTTATCATTCCATGAAATAGCAACATTGCGATAAATTTCTTTTTGTTGTTTTTCAAACGGTATCAGGATTGTGCTTTCGGATTTCTCCGGTAGCTGTTCAAGAAGATCGGATTTCATTCTCCTTAAAACTAATGGAGAGGTTTTTGTTCTTAAGAATTTAACTTCGTCGTTTAGTGATTGTTGCTGCTTGGAAGATGTTGTGGCAGTGGAGAAGCCTTCGATGGAAAATGTGCGCATAAAATCTTTGTAATCTCCTAGAGCGCCAGGAACACAAAGATCAATCAAAGAGTAAAATTCACCATAGTGGTTTTCCATTGGAGTACCGGTAATACAAATGGTGGTCTTGGAATGCAAGGATCTTGCTGCTGTCGATCTTTGTGATGAAATATTTTTCAAGTTTTGTGCTTCATCAAAAATGGCGCTATTCCAATTAAACTGATTTAAAAAATCAACATTTTCAAAAAGCAGTCCATAAGTGATAATAACAATCTTGGGAGGAGACTTTCTCCAACGATTGTCATATTCATTTTTTAATTTTGATTCAAAAATTTCTACTTCTAAAAGTGGAGCAAATCTTTTTATTTCCGAAGTCCAATTATAGATGAGGGATGTTGGAACAGTAATCATGTGGAATTGATCATTTCCTTGAAGTCTTAAGATGTCGAGGAAACCAATGGCCTGTATCGTTTTTCCAAGGCCCATATCATCGGCTAAAACCCCACCTAGACCGATTTTATAAAGATTTAAAAGCCATTGCGTACCAATTTTTTGGTAGTCTTTTAGGGGGACTTTAAAATCAGAACGTCCTAGATCATCAGTATTATTTTCCATCAGAGAATCGAAATCATTGCATATTTTTGTCCACTCAGTACAAGTGTTGATCTCGATTCCCGCATTTCTCATGCTGAGAACTTCCAGCAAAAGCGATTTTTCTTGGCGGAAAATTGCAGCTTCATTTGTTTGATTGGTCTTTTTTATGTTTTTTGTGTTTTTTAATTTGGCCCAAAAACGATCCAGAAATTTGAGCTTGGGCATTTTGTTAAAATTAACGTGATAAGGTGTGCCTTCAAAAAAAACAATGTCTTTTTCCTTCATTTCTTGAAGTAGTTCGTAGCTTATTTCTTTGCCATTAAAAAATACTTGGGGGTGAAGCTCAAACCAATTAATTTTTCCCTGATTTTCGCTTAGGGAGATTGATGTAGAAAAATAGTTTTCACTAAGTGGTTCAATCTTTTTTCCAGAAATATAAACGTCGTAGAGATTGCTCCCCATTAAGGCCAAGATCCCTTTTGATAATTCACCCGATTCATAGAGCGAAAGCATGTGAGGATCATCGTTTTTTTTGCTCAAGAATGATCCATCGGCCGGGAAGTATTTATTACAATAAACTAACTCTTTAATCTGAATTTTTGCTAACGATGATTCGCCATAGCTATAAATAATCCATTCAAGCACGGATTCAAGATGTCTTAATATTGGTTTTTTTAAATTAACTTGATGGATTTGCGTCCCATCGGAAAATAAGTAATTTTCTAAATTATTTTCCATGTAAATAGCTTGGCAGAATTCTTTTATAAGACCTTTAACCCGGGATGAGAGCTGGTCCTCGTTTTGTTTTATTAAATTTTCGGCCGGTGGACCAAGAAGGGCCATGAGTGTTTTTTGAACCAACTTTTTTTCAAAATCTTTGATTTTTTCTTGTTGGCCAGTTGGAGTATTTAGGTAACGAATAATTTCGGCCAGAAGAAGTTTGAAAATTCCGGAATGTCTTAAAAGTTTTAAATCATTCTTTCGTTTATCTCCTTGTTTTTGGACCGCTAGATTCTTGTTGTCATACTCGAAAAAAAATTGGCCGAGACCATCATTCATTCCATTTAGACAACGGTAGAGAAGCTGAGGAATGCTGGAAAGATTATAAACAGAAGAATCATCGGGGAGTTTGACTTCAATATTGAAAGCAGTTTGATACTGCCCCAGTCCGTTTGGGGAAAGAAAAATATTAACGACGACATTTTCATCGGGGATTTTGGCAATGCTAGCAATATTTAGTCGAACTCCAAATTGTTTTGAAATGTTTTGGGCGAATTGTGTTGTTAGTTGATAGACGTCAACACTTGATTCAATCATTGCCGAAATCTCATTAGGGGATTCACTGATCCCACTCAACTGAAATCTGCTAGCTAGTCTTTTGAATATTTCTTTTTGTTCTGAAAACGAATTAAGCGTTAGCGTTTTTCCATCTTTTGAAAAAGATAAAGAGGAAGCGAGTTTGCCTGTCAATTTACTTGCAGCTATTTCCCAGTGGTAATTCTCCTCTAAGAGAAAATCTACTTTATCTATTTTTATATAGGGAAGAGATGCCGGGGCAAATGAAGAGACGTAAAGTTTTAGCTTGGCCGATTGGTAATCTTTTGAATTAATAAAATCATGGAGTATTGTTTTTTGAATATTTTCAATTCGAGAAGTTTGCTCAGTCTTTTCAGTATTGTTTTCATTCCAAATACTATAGTTGCGAAGCATGTTTTTAGAGGATGAAAACTTTGGGATAAAGTTTTGGGGAAGAAAAACAGCGTACGGATGATGCAAAAGATCTTTGATGGAAAAAATTATATTATCACTGAAAATAAATTGAATATAGTCCCATGCCGGAAGGTTACGGTAATCGTGATTGCGATCCCACCAAAAGTTTTTTCGAGTAGTTCCATACTGTAGATAATGAAATAGGTTTTCTTGATCTTCACTATCGGCCAGTAGTATTTTGCGCTTATCCTGGGTGAGCTTTTCGGAGGACATGTTGGCAGTTAATTCAAGAGTCAGTAATTCCTGGAAATAATTTAAGTTATTTATTGATTTCCCAAGTTCTATTATTTGATCTTCATCATGCTGATTACTTTTCCAAATTATCCCATCAAGCGTGATTGGTTTTAGTTGATTCTTAAAATCAAAAAGGGATTTTGCAATTATTGAGTTTTTTGTCCAATCCCTTTGCATACTCTCAAAATTCCAAGGGCACGTATTGTCGGTAATCAATCGATAAAATAAATAAATCGCGTGGGCAACTGGCATTTCATCTGAGTCAGACCCATAATAAATGGCCCCGGCAGCATTAATATGCAGTTGAGCATCAAGTGTCTCATTGGATAAATTAAAATAAACATCATCCCCACATCGAGAAAAAAAGCAATCGAGTAGCGACTTTCTATTCAAGCGAATCAATGAATCATCAAGTTCCTTTTGACTTTTTCCTTTCGCAATATAGATTAAAAATTCTTTCATGCTTAGCGAAGATAGGAGATAGGCCAAGCTCCCTTCAGTGCCGCTATAGACTTTGGGCATTGATGGGTGGCCGATTTGGATTTTATAATTTAAAATTAGAGGATTAGAAGGTGGATGTGAATTAGTGCTTTTGAGTTTTGAGATATCGGCATTCTCTAGGCAGCATTTCTTATATTTTTTGCCACTTCCACAAATGCATGGAGAATTTCTTCCGATGTCGTTCACGTTTATTCCCTTCGTTTTTTGATTAACATATTGTGTGTGTTTCAAAAATTCAAGAATAAGTTTCGGTGGCGTTTTATCCAAGTAAAGTTAAAGATGAAAAATTAGTTAAATAATCATGAGATTATAGTTGGTTAACTATTACTTAGAGTGAGATTGGGCCATTCCTTTCTGATTATTCATCCAGGGGATATCGTTGGTGAAGAGCAAATTCCCTTTTACCGATCTATAAGAGGCTGCTGGAACCCTAGAGGGAACCCTGGTGGAAACCCTTAAATAGCTCAGCATAAGTTTTTTACCAGCCATGGATAAACAGCATCATAAAATGACAATGACAAAGGAAATTCACTCATAAATTTCCGCTCAACAGTTTCAAATTCCTCGGGTATTTCATGAAACTTTTCAACTTCAGCCGTCACTATTAGCGTCGTATGCCCCGAAGCCAGCCGATAATACCCAACATATTGAAGATTATGAATATCGACACCCGCTTCTTCAAATGCTTCTCTTTTCGCCGTCTCAAATTCAGTTTCATTGTTTTCTTTATGCCCACCTGGAAATTCCCAGCTTCTAAATTTATTTCTTACCATTAGCCATTTATTATCTTCTTTAATAAAAACCAAAACAGATTTATAGGAATCAGGAATGATATCTGTTTTAACTATTTCTAATTCGGCCGCAGGGCCTGTAGGGTGCGAGTCTTTTTTCATATTGATAACCTTGATATAGGAGTGAATAACAAACGAGGACAAAAGAATAATTAAGCCTATTACGTTTATAAAAGAAAGTGAAACGGGAAAAAAGAAAAATCCGCACAAAAGACTGGCAACGGGAGAAATACTCCGATAGAGATTGGCCTTATAAAAGGGAATCGTCTTAATTGAAGCATAGAAGAAAAGAAGTCCTAGAAAACTTCCGAGAAATGATCCTAAAAAAATACAACTCAAGGTTTTGATCTCAAACGGAAGGACCAGGTTTTCTGGGCCTTTAAAGAGACATATCAAAAAGAAAATTATGGCACTTGTAAAATTTATTGAAAACAAAGTTAGGTATTCGCAGGTTTTATTAAGTTTGATTTTAATGGTGAGGTTACATAAACAGAAAAGAACCCCTGAAACAATTCCGTAAAGAGCTCCCACTTGTAGTTGGGCCATTTCTTTTTTAAGCATAAAAAGAATTATCCCAAGAACCGCAAATACGATAAGCCCCCAATCAATTCTAGCAACTTGCTCTTTTAGAATAATTGCGCCAATCAGAATTGAGAAAATAATGTACGAGCGATTTAGCATTGATACTAGTGCCGGAGAACTTTTGCTCAGTCCATAAAATAAAAAAAACATTGAAATACCATTTAGAAGTCCGGCCAGTAAAAGAAACTTGATCTCTTTAATAGAGACTTTGAACAATTTTTTATAAATAAATGGAATCGTAAACACGCAACAAAGAAGAGCGTTGTAAAAAACTAGGGTAAAGGGAGAAATGTTTATTAAAGCAAATTTGTTAATTGTCGGCCCAATGGACATTAAAATAATTGATAGAAATGTGTATACGATTGCCTTGTTCATTCTAGATTCCTTTGCCTTGTTCATTTTTTGTAGCGTAGACATAACTGTAGAAGCCCCAGCGAGAATTAAAAGCCCCTAGTAATGAATCAAATATGTAAATCAACTTGAAAGCGGTGCTGTCATTTTTAAATCGTTTTCTTTTAACAACTTCAGTTTTTTGAATTATTAAGCCTGACTGCAAAATCATCGCTGCTAATTCTTCCGTAGAGAATTCGTCTTGATGACCAAATTTCCATATTCCCAAAAAACTCTTGATCAATCTATCAATTCTTCCAAAGGAGAATTTATTTGGTGTCATAAGAATTAGAACACCATCAGGACTCAAGCATCTAGCTAGTTCAGCAACCGCTTTTTCTGGATTAGATAAATGTTCAACAACCCCCAATGAAAATATTTTATCAATTGAATTATTTTCAAATGGAAGATCTCGAGTATCGGCCTTATGAGATTCGAGTGTTAGTCCCTTGCGAATTGAGTTTTTTGCAGCATTAATTAGCGCCTCTTCTGAAAAATCAGCACCAACAAGTGAAATATCAAAATGTTTCTTAAGCGCAAACAAGATTGAACCATCACCACAGCCGGCATCAAGAACTCGTTCACCTGGCCTGAACATCAAGCCACTTTGAATAAAATAACCAACCTTATCATCCGCTCTTTCATCCCTCCATTCATTGAGCGAGTAAGAACTCTTCTCTTGATCATTTTTCCACACCAGATCCCAGGTCACTTCTTGAAAATTTAACTTTTGCATTTGATTCTCCTTTTGGTTTTGAAAGAAGAATTGCAAACATATGGCCAGCATTTTTAAAGGCCAAGTTTTGATTATTTCAGAAACGATTTTTTCATTTAAGCATTATCTGTTCCCAAACAAGAATAAACCGTATCCAAACGAGAACACCAATAGGTTCCAGGAGACTTACAATTTTTTCGAAAGGGAGATGAAGGAGTCTTATATATTGGTAAGTTAAGTTTCTAAGGATTATCTGGTAATTGCACTTCAGTAATTCATGCCAAGAAAACCACTTATACGCTCAGAAAACCTACCCTATCACGTGACATCCAGGTCTCATAACAAAGAGCAATTTCCTCTTCCTATTAAAAGAGTGTGGGAACTCGCCAATTATAGCTTCAGAGAGGCCAATGAAATCCATCCAATTAATCTGATTTCCTTTGTCTTGATGAACAATCATTATCACTTGCTTTTATACACACCAAGCGGAAATCTCGATCGCTTTATGTATGAATTTAATAAACGATTGGCCTTGAAAATTCATTATGAATCTGGAGTTATTAATCAAATATTTGGCGGGCGCTATAAGTGGTGTCTGATTCAATCCCAGCAGTACTTTTCTAACTGCTATCGATACGTTTACCAAAATCCAGTGAGAGCTGGTTTAGTAAAAAATTGTGAAGATTATCATTTCAGCACGCTTCATTGCTCCACCAAGTATTCCTCTTTTTCAATTCCCATCCACGATAAATTTGGCTTCAAGGACGAGTATTGTCTCCGCTGGCTCAATCAAAAAATAAATACTGACGAAGTTGAGTCTTTAAAGAAAAGTTTGTCCCGCTCGGTCCTCGGCAAAGTGGTTCCAGGAGACTTTTTAGGATTACTCTGATTTTGGTCAATAGTTGATATTGATTTTAATGTTTTTTGATTAATCCCTTACTTTTTCCGCTTTAATTAATAAGTTAGCATCATCTTTTTGTACTCCTATTTGTAAATAAGGCCTTAAGAGTTCATCGTACTGATGGTTTGATAAAGTATATACTGAGCGGTAGAATGATTATGGAATATACCTGGGATGAAAATAAGGCAAAGAGCAATTTTGAAAAGCACGGAGCAAGATTTGAAGAAGCACAAGTTATTTGGACAGATCCTTTATCAATTGAGTACTTCGATCCAGATAATTCTTTTCGTGAAGAGCGTTTCATAAGAATTGGTCTTAATCCTACACGTGGCATTCTCTTTGTTGTTTTTTGCGAAAAAGAAAAGCTTGAGGTAATTAGAATTATTTCAGCAAGAAAAGCTACAAATCTAGAGAGAAAAGATTATGAAGAAGAACTACAATCTCAAAGAACTTAAAAAGCGCCCCGGCAAAGTCAAAGTTGATCCAGAGGCATCGCGGGTGATGATTTCATTAAAAATCGAAGCCAATAATTTAGCCGAATTAAAAAGTGAGGCGGAGAGACTGGGGATGCCTTATCAAACTTTAATAAATAGCATCCTTCATCGTTATGTTAATGGTGAGCTTGTTGACAACGTGATTTGAGGATATTGAAATTAGGGTAATGTCTGGGGCGCGATAATTCGGACATCTGTAGAAAGAAGTTAACTTAGCATGTTACTAAGTTAACTTGTCTTACATAATCAGTAACAATTAAATTTTCACCTTTTGTAAATTATAGTTCTTCAAAACTTTCTTTTTATCAAAATACAACATTAGTGTTGTTGATTTTGTTCCAGATTCTCTCTTGCCAAGACTCCCACCAATATCAAAGGCGGCAAGTGGAGCAATAGGTAAAAATGCTAACATTCCACTAGAAATACTTGAGTTACTAGATTCACTTTTTCTTTGGTTGTATGCCCAAATATCTTCCTTAGATCCATCTTCTGTAACCATGTCCGGTGCTCCAAAAGTCTCCATGAGTTGAGCTTGAGTAGTTTTACCAAGCAATAGAGTCTCTTTTAAAGTCAGTGGATCGAAAGGATTCTTAGTATTTTTTTCAGATTGGCTTGCGCATGAGATGGCCAGGACAAGGGAAAGTGAGAGCGAAATAAATTTCTTCATAGGACCTCCAATTTTTGAATATTGATGTTGTTTTAGCAGAGTAAATTCAGGGTATTCATAATAAAGAATAAATTGCTTCGTTAAATTTCACTTTTGAATTAATACAGACTACGAGCTGACTCCCCAAAGGAGTCAGCTTGAAATCTTGAAAGATCATTTTGCTCTTATAGGGCCAGTCATCGCCAGGCCTAAGATTTAGGAGGTTGGTAGCGTTGGCAAAAAAAGGGCCATGGTTAGGAAAATTATTATTGAAAGTGGTTCCAGGAGACTTCTTTTGGGACATTTTAAAAAATGAGATTAACGTCACCGTTTTTTGAAACAATTTAGTCTTATCTTGATGCCCTATTCAGCAAAAGAATAAACTATCAGCATTATGATGGATATAGAAAAAAAGAAGAAAGGTGGAAGAATCGCGACATTGAAGCCTTTGGCTAAAAATGTAACCCCGATCATAAGTGGAAATTTAAACTTTCTCAAATGATATCTGAATTCAAAGTCGTTAAGGGGTTATCACTAGAAGATATGTCCAATCTACTCAATACTGACAAGACCAACATTAACAGAATCATTAATGGTCATATTTGAAAAAGTGACTCTTGATAAATTAGTACAATATTTCGAGATTATTTTAATCGCATCAAAAAATAAAAAAGCTGCTGAACGGCTTCATATAAATGCTGATAAGTTTTTTGAACTAGCTGATGTGAGGTTCGGGTAGTTGTTATTTTAAAGTCTTCACAAGCACTTTTGAAAGACTCTGTTCAAAAAAATAAAGTAAAGATACTCATCTCACTTTATTTTCAATGTGTTATTCCTCCATCCTCTACGTCTACTTGCAACACCATTAATTAAATTCTTTAAATATATGTCAAAGTATGTCATAGTTGTTGGGGGTTGGTAGTGTTGGCAAAAAAAGAGCTATTGCATAAATCCAAGCTGATTTTAAATTCAGGTCTGGTTAGGGAAATTGTTATTTGGAGAGTTCCCCAAAATAAAAATTACCCTGAGGGGATTAAGTACCGCATGCTTTTAGTAGATCCTCATTGGAAAAAAGTACTCGTGCTTTTGGATAATGATGCCCCAAAGGGCCATCATCGACATGACTCTATAGGCGGAGAATTTCCTTATCGGTTTATTTCAGTTAAATTACTTGTTGAAGATTTCCTAAGATTAGAATTGATTCAGGAGAAGCAATATGAAAATAATGAAAATTAAAATTCAAAGTAGAGCTGAGCATGATTTGGACTTAAGGAATTTGGCCAAAGCAATTGACAAGGTCAAAAATTCTAATAAGAAAAAGGGTATTTATTTTGAGTCATTAACTGCTGTCAGAAAAATTTTGACTGATAATAGACTAGAAGTGTGGAGAGCAATTAGGGATATAAAACCTGAATCTATCACTCATCTCTCTGAGATTTTGGGTAGGGGATTTCGGTCAGTTCATAGAGATGTGATGCTGCTAAAGGAATTGGGGCTGATTAAGTTAATTGAAGGGCCAGGGAGAAGAGGGAATGTGCAGAGGTTGGTGAGTTTGTATGATGAGCTTGTTTTGGCTGTGGCTTAGGCTAGAGATAGAATTCACTATGTACGAGAGTTTCTTGTGAAACGTTAAAAAGATTAGATTTGTTTTACTAGAAACCATTCGTTTATTCTGCATATTTGGTAATTGCATTTTAGTAGTTCATGCCAAGAAAACCACTTATTTGCTCAGAAAATTTACTTCACCATGTGACATCGAGGTCACATAACAAAGAGCAATTTCCTCTTCCTATTAAAAGAGTGCGGGAACTTGCCAATTATAGTTTCAGAGAGGCCAATGAAATTCACCTGATTAATTTAATTTCATTTGTCTTGATGAGCAATCACTATCACTTGCTTTTATATACACCCATGGGAAATCTCGATCGCTTTATGTATAAATTTAATAAATGCAGAATAAAGGTGTAATTCCCCAGGTCAAATAAACCCTTTATTTTTCGCGGGGAATTACACCTTTATTCTGTAAATAAACGATTGGCCTTGAAAATTCACCATGAATCTGGAGTTATTAATCAAATATTTGGCGGGCGCTATAAGTGGTGTCTGCTTCAATCGCAGCAGTATCTTTCCAACTGTTATCGATACGTTTGTCAAAATCCAGTAAGAGCTGGTTTAGTAAAACTCTGTGAAGACTATCATTTCAGCACGCTTCATTCTTTCATCATTTTCAATTCCCATCCACGATAAATTTGGCTTCAAAGACGTATATTGTCTCCGCTGGCTCAATCAAAAAATAAATACTGACGAAGTTGAGTCTTTAAAGAAAAGTTTGTCCCTCTCGGTCCTCGGAAAAGTGGTTCCAGGAGACTTTGGGGGCTCTGAAAAGGTTAATAACTGCCAGTGCGACTCTTTTGTTAAATAAACCTCGTAAATACAACCAGAGCATAAATGCTTTTTGTTCCTGATTCTCACTTGGCACTTTCATTAACATCAAACGCCATGAGAGGAATAATTGCAAAAAATACTAATATTCCACTATTAAGACTTTTTAAAAAGTTAACCTTCTTGACGAGTTTAAGTAAAATTTGAAGCTACTCAAATCATTTCAAAGTTTACAAATTGACCAAGGCGGAGTTTTTCCCATTATTTTTTTAAAATAAGGATGATTCTCAAATCTTGCTGGATCATAACCAGTAGTTAAAATAATATTCTTGAAACCTATATCAAATAATTCTTTTGCGAATACTTCACCTCTGTCTAAATTTTTTAAATTAGAATCAATATAAATGTTACTATAAAAATCTAATGTGCCTTGAATCTCTCTAAAAGATAGAATATCTTGGAAAACTTTAAGCTCAATACCGTTAGATTGAGCAGCTTTCTCCCATATAAGGCGAATTAAAGGATCATCATCAATTAGAATGCTGACGATCTTCTCTTCCAAGTATTCTTCTTGAATGATGGGAACGAAACCAGCTAAGCCTTTTGGAATCAACTTTACACCAATTTTCTTGCATTGATTTCGAATTAAAGGTTCTTCATAGTGGCTAGTAACCAAGATTGCTTGTGAAGCTAAGTTTAGTTTTTCGATAAATTCAAGTCCATTAGCACTTAAACCAAAAAATTCATAATCTACTAAGTAAATAGTTTTAGAATTATTATTTTTATTGATCCAATTCGTAGCTTCTTCTACGTTTGAAAAATGTTGAATTTTAATATCTGAGAATGTTTTACGAGTACGTTCAAATCGTTCTTTCCAGATTTGATGAATAGATGCATCGTCATCTAAAACACAAATAATAGAATCGAAATCGATTTTTAAATTAGGCACAAACCAATCAGGGGGGTCACAAAAAGGAATTAAAAGTTTTATAGTTGTTCCAATTCCATTTGTTGACTCTATTGATATATGACCTCCTAATTCCTCGATGACCGATTTTGCATGGAAAAGACCTAACCCAGAACCATTGGACTTACCGTAAGTATTCCCTCGTTTCATAAGAGTTGGAAGTATCTCTCCTGGAATGCCTCTTCCATTATCTGTAATTGTAATGATGGAGAAGTTTTTTTCTGGACGAATGGTAATACTAATTATTCCTGTATTGCCAATTGCTTCGGAAGCGTTATTAATGAGGTTAGATAAGACACGTTTCAAGTCTTGTGCTTTTAATTCGCAAAATAAGCCATAAGATTCCGCATTTAATTTAGATTCAATTTCGATTCCAATTTGAGATCTTAATTGCATTCGCTTTTCTGATACTAGTGACTCAATAAGACTTGAGAGTAGATGTACTTCTTTTTTTTCAGATTGAGTGTGTTGAGAATTATCTTGAATTTTATCTGAATGAGCATTTTTAACCAAATGATTTGCTATGTCTTTAATTCTGCTTACAGAACCACGTATTAAAAGACGCATATCCTCTGGCAATTCGGCTAAATCTTCAACGGCCATATCAAGAGCAGCAAGAGGTGATCTAATGTCGTGGGCGACCTGCGCATTTTGTTCAATAACAGCTAGGGCAACGGCTTTTTTTGTTTTAGATTCAGCTTCGCTAAGTGCAGATTTTTTGATTTCAGAAAAAAGCTCATATATTTCCGATAAGAGAAAAACGACGGCAAAGCTTGCAAGTCCATATTGGGCGATATTAACTCCAGATCGTAGTCCAAGAGTAATTGTAATATCATTTACTGCGGTTCCAAAAAAGATAATGGTTCCAATTAACATGAATTTTGCTCTTGAGTTTTTTTGAGCAAGAGTAAAAAAGTGAAATATCATCACCACAACAATTACGATAAATAAGAAAAACCAATATTTATATGCAGCTCTGAATTGCAAGATCGAATTAAAAGTTTGGATATAAAGTAAGTAGAAAAAATTTAATACTCCAAGTGGCAGTAGAATTCTTGAAACTTTACTTTTTGAAAGTGAATATGAAAAAGCAACAAGACAAATTGTTATCATCATTGCGGAACTAACCAGTGTCCTGTAATTCAGTAGATTTGAAATGTTGAGTTCATATCCATACCTTGAGAGAAAAAATGTATAAGACGCCATGAGTAGTGATGTCGCCGCCGCCCACAAATGAATCGTCTTATGTGATTTTTGAACATAGATAAAAAGAGTAAAAAATATTGTAATGAGAAACAAGGTTAAAACTAGAGGGAGGCTTGTTGTTGATTTAAAATCTTCCCAAAATAAAATTTTTGAAATAGCCGAATGTGTTCCGATTCTCACTTTAGGTAATTCGAGACCTCTATTTACAGGGAATTCTGAATAAACTTTTAAAAAAAATTCACGTCCATTTAATTTTTCTTTATTTCCTAAAAAATACATTCGAGGACGATGCATAGAGTTTAAATACATTGGCGGAAAGCCACCAGTTTTTCCAATTAATTTATTGTCAATATAAGCCTCATCGGCTTCTCCGATAGTATCCAGGAATATACTTACTGATAAATCACTAACATTTATTTCATTTTCAATAGAAATTGTAGCGCGATATAGTACGTAGCCTGCACCTTTGCCCTTGAAGCACTCACGCCCAGTGACAGAATCGATCCATTCGTTAGAGCTATCTCCGTTTGTTGAAAATTGGCATTGCCAAGATTTAAGTGTAACTCCGGCATTAACTTGATTAGGTAACGTTGTGAAAATGAGAAATAAAATAAAAATAAAAAAAACTTTCATATGGCACTCACGATTGCTTTGGTCAGTTGTTCTAATCGACCTTCCACCTTTCCTTTAGCTTGTAATTGGTTTAAGGATTGATTTAGTAATAAAAGCTCTGCTGGATTATTTTGAAAAGGTCCTTCGATTAGTAATGTTGGAATGCTGATATTTTTTAGTAAAGTAAGTGATTCGTCTACAAAAACTCCCGTGCTTACTTCGTCTAATTGTTCAATCTTAAATATTGGTAACCCTGTCATAATTGAAATGTTTTTTATAATTTTTTCAAACAATAGATAATGTGTTTTTGAAATATGATTAGTGAATCCACAAATACCATTTTTTTCAGTCTTTAGAGAAGTTGGGTCACCATTTAAATGCAAAGATAAACAAAGATCGAACGTTTGCTCGCTTGCGATTCTTGCACGATTTAAAAGATCAGCCTCATTTTGTACTGCTGCTTCTAGTAATTGATCAGTTGTTTTTAAAGGAAAAAAATTTTTGGGAACTCTAAAGTTTTTTAAAGCGGCTTCAGTTCCTATGCTATTTATCAGTTCACTCATGCGAATTTGATGTTCATGATTGGCAATTACAATACTCGGTTGTCCATTATTTCTACTAAGTTCACTGAGTTCAATTTTTCCTAATAGGGCCTTTTGAAGTACTTCGGCCCAGACAAAACAAAAATCACCTTCGTGAAATTCAATATCATCCATTTTGAAATATCTAAAATCAAAAAAGGAGTTACCGACATGCCCTGGATCTATAAATATTTTTTTTATTGATGATGATGATGATGATGATGATGATGATGATGATGATGATGATGATGATGATGATGATATATTCATTGTAAAAAGAGCTCCTTTAAATTTACCTCATTACCAATAAATTGATTTGCATATAAAGAATCAAACTCTTCTTTAAGCAATCCCATTATTACTTGATCTTGAAGACATCCATTGCAAAACCATGCTTTTCTCTTAATTCCTTCTCGAATAAAGCCCATCTTGTCATGGAACCGAAGAGATCTTTGGTTTGAAGCAAGAATATTCATTTCAATTCTTTTAATTGGATAATTTGAAAATAAAAATTGTAATGCTTCAATAAGAGAAGTTCGAGAGTAGGCAGTGCCAAAATAATCATTTATTACACCACCGTTAATTGTGGCAACTTGATTTCGAAGAGATGTTGCTATTTTAACAGAACCAATTTTTTTTGTAGTATCTTTTTCAAGAAAAACTAGAAAACCATTTCCTGAGTCAAAATCAAAATACAAATTATCTTTTAATAAATGAGATAAATTTGAATCAGTCGTTCTGCGCATACCATTTTCAAGAAACTCAGTGGAATTGAAAAGCTCAAGAATAAACTCTTTATGTATTAGTTCTCCAAAGCGTAAATCAACCGCATGACTCATTTGATCCTCCTAGATTCATATGTGTAAAAAGAGAAAATTGCGATAGAAGCCGAAATAATTAAAAGAAATACAGGTGAGATGAAAGAGACTTTTGTTCCAGTAAGTAAAAAAATTCCAGAAAGAACTTGAGCAAAGCTAGAATCACGTCCAAGTGTAAGAGTGGTAGATTTTTCTGCCAAAGTGGCAAAAAATAGAACTTTATGAGCAGTACGAATTACTATCGCCAAGGAGGTGATCGCAAGGCCAAAAATAATTCCAGAAATATTGAATCCCCAGCATAGTGCAAGTATCAACATTATTGGTACGAGTAGAAAACCAATTACATATGGGCGCAAACGAAGTGTGAAATAAACGAGTACGGTAAAACCTACGAAAATCCATCCATTCCAAAAGACATTTATACCTGATACAACCAAATAATGCTGTAGTTCAATAACAACGACTTTTAGTGCAACTGTCACGGCAGCATATCCAATTATTGCGATAAACGGAGCGGAAAGAATTGAAGACACCCATGAAAAAAGGTTGAACTTGATTTGTTTTATATTGCTGGTCTTATATTGAGTTTCATCGATATTCTTTCTTTTTAAAAAAAGGATAATTGGAATACAAAACGATGCGATTGCATTGGCCATAAAAAGTGTTTCAAATCCGAACCATCGAAAAATTGCAGCACCACAAATAAAAGAAACGAAGCTTCCATAAATACCAAGAGATTCGACATGTTTTAAAATAGACGACCAATTAGAGTTTTTGCGTTTTGCAGATAAAAAATCGGAGCCATCATAAATTCCGACACCTATCCCCCAAATTGTAAAAAGCAAACTCAAGCTAACACTATTGTGAAATAAGGCGATCGCTGCACAGGCAGTAGCCGACACAAATTTACCTAATCCATAAGCAAGACGTGGAGATAATGCATCGTTGATTACTCCCCCAACTAATTGGCTCATTGATGAGCCTATTAAAAAAAATCCTTCTAATGTCACGACCTGCTTGGCAGAAACTCCAATTGCAGCAAACGCTGCCACGTGAACAGGAAAACTAAATAGCATTGATCTCAAAACAAATGTGATATCCATAACGTC
>JAQTTZ010000179.1 GCA_028710485.1 Bacteriovorax sp.
TAAAACGTTTAGTCACATAAACATTTTAAATCCCACTCGCTTAATTGCTGACGCTACAAGGTTTTCCTGTTTGACGTCCAAGTGGAATATGCCTAAAGGCGGTGCTGCTTTCTTACCTTGTCATAAAATCACTGTATTTTGTTTGCGATTAATAATAGAAGAACAGCTATTCAAGATTCAATCGAAGGTAGAGGGTTTCCATGACAATTGTAAAACCAATATTCTGCACCGTATGCCCTAAATGGGAGATCAAGCGGCCGCAAAGTTGTTCAAATACATTGATTCATAAAAAGAAAAAGCATTATTTTTGTACCAAAAAATGCAAAGAACGCTTTGAAAAGGCACCGGAGAAATTTCTATGAGTATTCGTATTGAGCGTCTAACAGAGAAGAATTTTAATGACTATGAAGCACTTACAAGCTGCGAAAGTGGCGGTGGCTGCTATTGCTCTTTCTGGCATCAAAAAATCAATTCTATGGAAGAATGGGATACTCGTAAAAAAGAAAACCCTTCACTCAATCGCCAGATAGTTCTCTATAAAGTCCAAACGGGATATCATGTTGGCGTTCTCGCCTATCAAGATAATGAGTTGCTTGCTTGGATCTCAGTAGGGCCTTTAATAGATTTCTATTGGACTTGGAAAAGAGTTACCCAAGTTGGAGAAGAAGCAAAATTTGTTGCGGCGATTATGTGTTTTACAATGGCGCCAAAGCATAGAGGTAAAGGACTTCAAGCAGAAATTCTTAAATCGCTTATGCAATATGGCCGGGAACAAAACTGGAAAGCCATCGAGGCGTATCCATTCGATTCAAGTGCAATTGAAAAGCACAAAGAGCTAGTATTTTGGCCAGGAATGACCAAAGGATATGCTGAAGCAGGCTTTGAGAGAATCAGCGCACACTGGTTAAGTGGACCTGAATCAGAGCGCTCACTTTTTCGGATTGAATTGTAAAAAAGGAAATTGTCATACCATCAATTGAATATAGATTTGCAAACACAGCAGACATTGATCAATTAGTCGAACTTAGAGTTCTTATGCAACTTGAAGTTAATGGCCTATCTAAAGAGCATGCCAACACTGAATATCTAGAAAGTGTGGAAAACTATTTTACTGAATCATTAAAGAGTCAAAAATACTCTAGTGCAATAGCCCTCGATGGAGATGTTATTGTCGGAACTGCTGGCGCTTGTTTTTATGAAAAGCCACCTAGTATCTCAGGAGGAACTGGTCTTGTTGGATATGTTACTAATGTATATACGAGAAAAGATCACAGAGGAAATGGTATTGGAACCAACCTGATGAGGAAGCTCAATGAGCTGGCTCAGGAATTAAAAGCTGATAAATTACATCTTGGGGCAACGTCTGATGGACTTCAGATCTATAAAGCAGTTGGTTATCAAGAGCCAAGATTTATTAATTTAGAAATTAAATTTAACAAATAATAAGATAAAGAAATGAGTGAATATCAAATCAAAGAATTAACAAATGAAGAACTTGCTCGCCTCAACGAAGAACCACATCAGACGATCTTTCATGATGACGGTCAAATATTTAAACTGATAAAATCTCTCAATGAAGAAGAGCTAAGAAAATGGAAAGAATTGAAAATTCATCTAAGCACTCCTCTTCGAATTAATTTGGGAATGTTTAAAGGCGATGAATTTGTAGGTTGGTGTTGGGGTTTTCAAGACAGTGCATTCAAATTCTATATGTGCAATTCGGCCATCCTACCTAATCACAGAAAGAAAGGCCTCTACACTAGACTCATGAATGAAATGCTTCAAAAAGCTACTGGTCTTGGCTTTCAAGAAATTTTTAGTCGTCATACCTCAACTAACAACGCAATTATTATTCCAAAACTAAAGGCCGGATTTGTCATTACGGCTATGGAAGTCACAGATGTTTTCGGCGTTTTAATTCATCTTAATTATTTCCCCAATAAGCTCAGACAAAAAATGATGGAGTATCGAGTTGGAGAAATAAAACCAGATGCTGAGATAAAAGGATTACTAGGTATTTAAATATGAATATTGTATTAAGGAACCTTACCATTAGTGATCGTGAACAGCTTTTTGATGTCTTAAACGATAAGTGGGAAGATAATTTCGATTTTTTACACTACTGGGAATCTATTGCTAATTGTGATTTTGAAACATTTATTAAAGTTGCTCCTGAATTTTCGGAAGGAAAGCATATTCCCAAAGAGCACGTCCCTTGCACTTTTTTATTAGCATTTAACAGTGATGGTGACCTTGTGGGAAGAACTTCTATTAGGCATATGCTAACAGACCACCTTTTAAAAGTTGGAGGACATATTGGCTATGGAGTAGCACCGAAACATCGAAGAAAAGGGTATGCAACAGCGATTTTAAAAGAATCACTTAATTATGTTCGAATCCATCTTCCAGAAATAAAAAAGGTATTAGTTACTTGTGATGAAGAGAACATTGGATCTCGAAAAACGATCGAGAATAATAATGGCAAACTTGAAAATATCATTGGAAGTTCTGACGGGGTAAATAAAATGAGATATTGGATAAATTTATGAGTAAAATTCAGCTAAGCCATGTCGCCCTACTCGTTCCATCAGTTCGCAAAGCTGCTGATTATCTTCGTAAGTTTGATTTTCAAATTGGTAAAGAAGAAGAGTTTGAAGGCGAAGGAACACGTGAAATTTATGTCGAAGGTCACAAACCCAACTCACTTCTTCTAATGGAACCACTTGCTAAAGGGCCATACCACAGAGCTTTACATAAAAGAGGTCCTGGAGTTCATCATATCGCCATCGACGTATTAAATTTAGAATTATATTTAGAATCAATCGCTTCTAGTGGCTGGCTTCTTCATCCAATGAGTATTAAAACGATAAAAGAGGCTCATACAGCTTATTTAGCAAGACCAGGATTCCCAGCCCTTATTGAAGTTCATGGGAGAAAATAGTTGGGCCCAAACTCACAACCACTTTTTGTGAATCAAATAAACTTTTCTTTTGATTCAATTTTGCAGCGCCTTCTCGATCCAATTGGTTGCAATAACGTCATATACCAATCTGAAAATGGGATCACTTTAGCTCTTAATGAGCATACTGTTCAATTTAAGGATTTGATCTAATGCAGACGATTGAGAAAATAATAGAGTTGTCACAATCGTATCTTGCCTCAGATGAAGCCTTGCAAAGTATTGAGCGAGACCCATATTGGCCGAAGTGGAATAGCCCTTGGTGGCATATGCTTCTATTTCACGAGATGGGCATAGTAAAAGAAATTCCAAAAGCAGCCGTTATAAAAATGGTGGAAGTTTTGAAGCACCACTACCTACCGGTCTTTCCAATTAAAGAAGAAGAGTTCCCTCAGGGTACAGATCCATATAGAAAAATTGCCTGCCTTTGTGCCATTGGTAGCATTTATCAAGTGCTATTTGATTATGGTATCGATGTTGATAGCGAATTACCTTGGATGAGAGAATGGTTCTTACGTTACCAGCTACCTGATGGTGGCTTAAATTGTGACGAAGCGGTTTACGTTAAAGCGACTCCAAAAAGTTCAATCGTCACCACCTTATCTTGCTTAGAATCTGTATTATTCAGCCGTAACCGTGAACTCACTCAGGACGAGTACAAGTTTCTTGAAAGTGGAGCAAATTATTTATTGCGCCAGCAACTATTTCGCAAAGTTTCAACCGGAGAAGTCATTGATAAAAACTGGCTTGAAGTCAGATTCCCACGTTTTTATGAATATGATTTTCTTCGTGGCTATTATTTTCTCGCAAAGTGGAGAGAAGTATCGGGCCTTACTATCCCTGATGATCTGGTTGATGAAGTTGAAAAACTAGTATCGCATCAGCTGACTGACACTGGAATCAATCTTAAGCGCTATAATCTCTTTGATAGCAGGAGCTACAATCCTGGCCCTGATGGTACGTGGACGTGGGGAATAGCATCTGAATTCGATTTAATGAAGGCCGCAAGCTCCGATGGGTGTATCTGTTTACCACTTACTAAGAAATGGAATGAAGTAAAACCTAAGACAGCTTTAGTGACAGATTCCTATGAAACAATTTACAAGAATCCGATTCAACTTAAAATTGGTGAGAATGTAAAAATCGAAAAACGTGAAACTAGCCCTGAATGGCTGGGCTGGGTCTATTGTGTTGATTCACGTGGTATTGCTGGTTGGGTCTCAGAAAAGTACTTGAAAGAGTCAGATCAAACCGCAGTTGTTATCAAAGACTATGATGCGACAGAATTGACAGCGGCGGCTGGCGAACATCTTAAGATTTATTACGAAGAGTTTGGTTGGTGTTGGTGCAAAAATAAAGATGGTGTAAAAGGCTGGATTCCAACCAAAAACTTAAATGTTACATAGTGGAAACCCGGATGCTAAGTATTGCTTGATAATCTTCTAGTTTCTTCATTATGAATATCGATGATCTGTTCCTCTTCTTCTGACAATCCCTTCTTTCCATATAAATCAAATCTCAACATAAAATACCCGTTGTTGATTTTATCAAAGTCGAGATATAAATCGCCGTCTCCAAAGATGCCGAGGAAAATCCGAGGGCCTCTCAAGACTAAATATGAAAAGCGGTACGCTTCAGAAATTGATTCATTTTCATCTCCATCGAGTAAGCGCTCTTTAGTTAATTCAAAAACAGTGCTAGCACGTCTTCTGGTAATTTCATCTATGCCCATCATTTCATTTCTCCCAATAGTTTGATTGATTTGTTTTAGGTAGCTGATGCCTCATCTAAATTTGTCGCGAACAAAGCATAGTCCGGTAAATTATTTTTTCGTAAGATCGCTCCTATAGAGATCAGCGCCATTGAAATTGATCCCAAAATATTACCGGTAATTAATAGTTTCTCTGCCAAAGAAAGTTCCGCAAGCTTGTTTGTCATTTATATTCTCCTATGTTGAAGTTCTGTACATAAGCTTTTACCAAATAAAATAACTTCTACTTAATTGTTATAAGCCTATAGGCGATCATGCCACTATAGGAGTTAAAGAAAATGGATCTACCTTCAAAACTTGTTAAGGATGTTAAAGAGTCAAGTGAACTTAAAAAGAAAGCGCTGAAAAATGAGACCGACTGGGACTGGAAACCAGTAGCAAGTGAATTCGCAATTCTGATAGCTAGAAATCTGGCCAGTGGGTATTTTTTCAAATCAGGAGGAAATCTTTATGACTTCTCTTTTAATAGAGAAAAATCTGGAGCACC
>JAQTTZ010000060.1 GCA_028710485.1 Bacteriovorax sp.
TATAGGCCATAGCTAGCTAAAACTCCAAGTATTTTTCTACTTTAGAAAACCTCTTTTCCGCCGATAGATGAATGGATTTACAATAAGATAACAAACTAAGGAAACTTAGGAAAAATTGCAATGCTTCGGCTAAATTTAATTTATGTAAAAAGAGAGTTCGCTGTTTTGTTTACAGTTCTATTTTTTATTTTCAATTTTTTTCTCATTACCAATTCTTTCGCTACAGATTCTCTAAGTTATTCCGGCCGCCTGGTTCAAACCAACGGCGCTCCTGTTGCAGGGCCTGTCGATTTAAAAATTGAACTCTCTTACACCAATGCACCCGCAAGTATTCTTTGTGCGCAAGATTTTCTTGGGGTTGTTTTAAGCAATGGAGTTTTTCATTTAAAACTTGATCTGGTTTGTACGCCAGGACCAACGCTTGCTGATGTTTTAACGGCCGTGCCTGCAAATGAGAGTGCTGCCATCAGAGTGACTGATGTCACTCATTCAAAAACATATCCATTTCAGGCCATGCACTCGATGCCCTTTGCTAATCTTTCAGCGACTGCCAAGCAATTGGTGCAAATGGGAGCAACGAATAATCAAGTTTTAAAATGGAATGATACAACTAAAAAATGGGAGCCGGGCAGTATTGCAGGAGCTGGAACAGTCACAAGTGTCTCGGGAACTCTACCAATCAGTGTGGCCACAGGCTCAACAACGCCAGCGATCTCAATTGCTCAAGCGAATACAATAACGGATGGTTATTTATCTTCGGCAGACTGGAATAATTTTAGTGGCAAACAAGGATCGATTGCCGCAGGAACAACGGCACAATATTATCGAGGGGACAAAGCTTGGACCACACTCGATACGTTAGCGGTTCCAGAAAATGCTGCCAATTTATATTTTACTAATGCGAGAGTTTTAGGAGTACCACTTGCCGGTTTTGCAGTGGGAACAGGAGCAATTACTGCAGCAGATACAACGCTTCAGGCCTTTGGAAAAGCTCAAGGGCAAATTGATTCGTTGGCGACAGCAGGGGCAAGTTATTTAATAAAAAATAGTACGGACTCAATCACGGGTGTTGTTAATGTTGGAACGATTGGAGCGCTAAATTTAACTTACACTCCAACAAATCTTACCGATGCTACTAATAAAAGTTATGTTGATAATCAAGTTTCAACATCAGCTGCTTTAAAAGTAAATAAAGCAGGAGACACGATGTCGGGAGTATTAACTCTTGATAGTGATCTTAAAATAAAAGGTGGAACAGGAAATTATGTGACACTAAAAGCTCACGCGACATCTGCAGCTTATAATTTAATTTTGCCAACGTCTGCAGGAACACTGGGATATGTTTTACAAACAGACGGCGCTGGGAATTTATCTTGGATCAATCCATCAAGTGTCGCAACCGGAACCGGAACAGTTACTTCTGCAAGTATTGTTGATGGAACAATTGTGGATATCGATATCAGTGGAGCAGCTGCGATTGCTCAATCAAAGATTGCTAATTTAACAACTGATCTTGCCGCAAAACAGACAACTGCTCTTATTGACGGAAATATTTTAGTTGGTAATGGAAGTAATATTGCAACGGCAGTTGCAGTTTCTGGAGATGCGACTCTTGTTAATACTGGCGCACTTACACTTGTTAATTCTGGAGTTACTGCGAGTACATACAAATCAGTAACGGTAGATGCTAAGGGAAGAGTTACTGGTGGATCTAATCCAACAACACTTGCGGGATATGGAATTACCGACACACTTGTTACTGGAGTTTCAGTCACAGCACCAATAACCAATACTGGAACAGCCGCTGTTCCTCTAGTCGGAATGCCAGCTGCGACAACAGCAGTTGATGGATATTTAAAAGCAGTAGACTGGAATACATTTAATAATAAACAAACAGCGATCACAAATATATCAAACATTAATACCGGATCAGTAACAACTAATTTTCAAGCTGGAGTTGTGGTTAATCCCTATGGAACATTGGCAGGGCAAACGGGTGAGATTCGCCTAAAAGAATTGGCCGCCAATGGATCAACTTACGTAGCACTTAAATCTCCTGATCTTCTTGCCGCGAGTGTGACATATACACTTCCCAATGCCGACGGATCTAACGGACAAGTTTTAACAACGAACTCCACAGGTGGATTGTCGTGGACCAGTGTTGCAACGACAGGAACAACTTTAGTTGGAGATATTGGCGGAACGATTGGTGCTAATACAATTGGAGCTGGCAAAGTAACTGCAACTCAGATTGCAGATAATACGATTACTCTCAATAAACTAAGTGCAACAGGAACAGCGAGTGCGACAACTTATTTAAGAGGTGATAATACTTGGGCAGCGTTTGGAAATGATGTTCTCTCAACTGCTCTGACTGGATTGTCGCTCACTACAACTGGAGTTATTGCAACAACAGATTCAGTGATCGCGGCCTTTGGAAAATTACAAAAACAAATTTCAGATCTTACCACCAGTGTAGTGGGAGGAGATTTAACAGGAAGTCTTCCTAATCCAACTATTGCTAAACTTCAAGGTGCGCCACTTATTATTACAACTCCGACAACAAAAAATATTTTAAAGTATAACGGAACGGATTGGGTTAACTCCATGCTTGTGGCGAGTGATTTGTCAGCGACAGGAACAACAGATGCGACAACTTATTTGGCGGGAGATAATAGTTGGAAAAGTTTTAATACAGGAGTGATTGCGGCCCCACTTACAGGATTAGCTGCAACCGGAACCAAGGCAACAAGCATATTGGTGGCAACAGATTCAATCAGTGCCGCTTTTAATAAATTACTTTTTACTCAAGGTGACTATGTTTCGAAGTCTATTGATCAAACGATTAACGGAACGCTGGCGATAAATTCATTAACAGGTTTTATTACGGTGCCAACTCCGGTTGGAATTAACGATGCTGTCAATAAAGGTTATGTCGATGGCTTCGGACAATGGACAAAAGGAACAGGCGGTAATATCTCTGATCTTTATTTTAATACTGGCAATGTCGGGATCGGGACTACAACGCCGGCAAATCTTTTAGATGTAAACGGAAACGTCGGTACTGGCGCACGAATTACCTCTACTGTTGATGGTGCTAATAATGCTTTCTGGTTAGCAAAAGGTTCATCTGCAGAAGCTAATAGAATAGGGTTTGGTATTAATGCTGATCCTACAACTGGGGTTGTTAACTCAA
The DNA here is from genome assembly GCA_028710485.1 of Bacteriovorax sp. Lineage (GTDB taxonomy): Bacteria > Bdellovibrionota > Bacteriovoracia > Bacteriovoracales > Bacteriovoracaceae > Bacteriovorax. The sequence continues at coordinate 3,197 of JAQTTZ010000060.1, forward strand.
CTTCGTTGAGAACAAATGGTACGAACAGGCTTAGTGTTGATATTAATGGCAACGTCGGGATTGGGACTACAACGCCTTTAGTAAAATTGGATATCAATGGATCTTTGGTCTATCGAAATGTTAATTCTAGTGCTGTACTAAGAGGCACAGCAGCTTATTCTGGAATAATGTTTGAGCAGTCTGATTTGACAGGTGCTGCGGCCATTGAGTCTACGAATGGTAATTTAAATTTTTTGGGCCGATCCACTGCTGGAGATTTCGCTGGAGCCGATTCTAAAATGGTAATTAATTCCAATGGCAACGTGGGGATTGGCACGGCATCACCTAGCTCGAGTTTGGAAGTGAACGGCTTAATTACTTCGAAAAAAACTTTTCAAGTAGGAAAAGCAATAATAAATGGCACGGGTGTCTTTCAAACAGTGACATTTGCAACGGCATTTCCAAACAGCAACGTAACTATTACCGCCAACTACGAGGATACCGGCATTGGAGGCAGTGATTGTTTTGTGATAATAAAAAGTATTACGGCAACAACATTTCAGTTTAGATGCATGAATTTATCTGGCTCTGCTCATACAGGTGCCGATACTGTTCATTGGCAAGCGGTAGCGTATTAAGTGTATGTTTCAAAAACTGGAACGCGGTGATAAATTAGTCAGGTGGCCCGACTTGGATAGAAGGGCGGAATGAGGATAAGCTTACAGCAGCCTATCTTCGATTTGTTTTTTGAAGTCTTTTACAGAATCGGCCAGGTGTCTAGATTCTTTTTCCAAACGGTGAGTGAATTCACTCATGATCACACGTGTTTTAGAAAATAGGTCAATACCTTCTTCGCTTCTTTTGATTTGATCCAATAATTCATTAGACTCATTCATAAGATCATTGAAGCTTAAAACTTTAAGGTAATCAGAGAAATTATTTTCTCGCTTGTGATTTTTCCATTGATTTAGATTGACTAGATTTTCTCTATCAGTATTCATTTTTTCCATCCCCCAAAGATTTTCATCGTTATCCGCCTATGGAGGTAACTTTTCAATTAAAGATTTAAGCAGTGAAAAAATTACTTTAGCCAGATGCGTAGGCACACGCCTCTGATGAATGGCCTTTCTAGGTGTTTTTAGAGGGAAATTGTCCAAAAAAAACCGCAACTTAAGTTGCGGTTTCCTTTTAACGAAAATAAGGAGAAAATGATTATTTCAATTTACTGAAATACTCTTGAGAACCTTTTGGATCTGGTTTCATAGTCGCTTTTCCTTTAGTCCAACCTGCAGGGCATACTTCCCCGTGCTTCGCTGTGTATTGATAAGCTTCTACTGTACGTAAAATTTCTTCAACATTTCTTCCAACTGAAAGATTGTTAACTGTCGCTGTTTGAACAATATTTTTATCGTCAATAACGAAAACTCCGCGAAGAGCAACAGCTTCTCCAGCAAGAACTTCATATGAGCGAGCAATGTTTTTTGAAAGGTCAGAAACTAACGGGTGATGCATTTTTCCAAGACCACCTTTATTTCTTTCGATATTAGTCCAAGCAAGGTGAGAGAATTGTGAATCCACTGAGCAACCAATGACTTCGCAATTGAGTTCTTTGAATTTTGATAGGCTATCTTCAAATGCTGTAATTTCAGTTGGGCAAACAAATGTGAAATCTAGTGGATAGAAATAAAGAACTTTCCACTTACCAGCAAAGTCATTGTGAAGAGAGAGTGATTTAATTTCGCCATTAACAACAGCGTCAGCCGTAAAGTCAGGAGCAGTGTTTCCTACTAATCTGGACATAAATTCCTCCATAAAATAATTTTTATATAGATATTGGTTTGAGTCTCACCACTTTAAGATGAAAGGGCATTAAGATCAAGCGGAAATCCCCGGAGATAGGGGATAAAATCTTAAAATAACGCAGACTTATACCTTGTTAAAAAAGTCTTTTAGAGTAAGCTAAATAGTTAAAGATTTTGAACTTCGAATCCGATTAGATTGATAAATCTATAAAACTGACCAACTTACTACGTGGAGAAAAATAATGAATCCGAAAGCCTATGTCCCGAACCCTATCGTTATTGAACAAACTGCGCGCGGTGAAAGACAATATGATATTTATTCAAGACTACTTCTTGATAGAATCGTTTTTTTGGGAACAGAAGTGAATGATATGGTGGCCAACCTAATCATGGCCCAGATGATGTTTTTAGAGCAGTCAGATGCTGAAGCTCCAATTCATTTTTACATCAATAGTCCAGGTGGATCTGTTTATGCGGGTCTTGGAATTTACGATATTATGCAACATATAACGTGTCCGGTTTATACATACTGCGTAGGAATGGCCGCTTCAATGGGATCGTTGCTTCTTACTGCTGGTGCGGCAGGACATAGACATTCTCTTCCGCACTCGCGCATTATGATTCACCAGCCTCTAGGTGGAGCTCGCGGACAAGCAAGTGATATTCAAATTCAAGCTAATGAAATTCAAGACCTGAAACTTCAATTAAATGAGATCTATGTAAGACACTCAAGCTCTGGTATGACAATGGAGAAAATCACGAAAGAAACTGATCGTGATAATTATCTAAGTCCTCTTAAGGCCATTGAGTTGGGCTTGATTGACGTTGTTATTGATAGAAGCGGAAACAAATTAAAAAAATAATTTACAAAAATTAATTTCAGGCAAATTGCAAAGGATCGATACAGATGACAAAAGAAAAATCAAATTTCGGAAGTGCTCTTCACTGTAACTTTTGTGGTAAATCACAGAAGGAAGTAAAAAAACTTATCGCGGGCCCAGGTTGTTATATTTGCGATGAATGTATCGAGCTATGCAATGATATTATTTTTGAAGACTCACAAAAAAGTAATACCAAATCAATCGTTGATAATGTTCCAAAACCTCATGAGATTAAAGCTCATTTAGATAATTATGTTATCGGGCAGGATAGAGCTAAAAAAATTATCTCTGTTGCGGTTCATAATCACTATAAAAGAATTTCTCATAAAAATGGTGATCCAAGAAAAACTGATGTTGTTGAATTAGCAAAATCAAATATTCTTCTAGCGGGACCAACTGGGTCTGGGAAAACATTGATCGCACAATCGTTAGCTAAATTTTTGAACGTACCATTTGCAATTGCTGATGCGACTTCATTAACTGAAGCGGGTTATGTAGGTGAGGACGTTGAAAATATTATTTTAAATCTTCTCCAAAATTGTGACTTCGATGTTGAACGCGCTCAGCGTGGTATTGTCTATATTGATGAGATCGATAAGATTGCAAGAAAGTCTGAAAACCCATCAATCACCAGAGACGTTTCAGGTGAAGGTGTTCAGCAAGCTCTACTTAAAATTGTGGAAGGAACGATTGCTTCTGTTCCGCCAAAAGGTGGACGCAAGCATCCTCAACAAGAATTTATCCAAGTAGATACTAAAAATATTCTCTTTATTTGTGCTGGAGCTTTCGTAGGCCTGGATAAAATTATCGAAAAGAGAATGACGAAAAGACCAATGGGATTGATCTCAGAGAAATCTGAAGCAGCGCAATCAGTTATCGAAAAAATGGGTGGAATCGAGCCAGAAGATCTTTCAAAATTCGGTTTAATTCCTGAGTTTATCGGACGTCTTCCAGTCAATGCAATGTTGTCTGAGTTAGATGAAGAGGCCCTAGTGTCTATTTTAACTGAACCAAAAAATGCACTCACAAAACAGTACGCAAAACTTTTTGAATATGAAGGGATTGAGCTTGAGTTTGAAGTCTCGGCCTTAAGAGAAGTGGCAAGACAGGCCCTTGAGAGACGCACAGGAGCTCGCGGTCTTCGCGCAATCCTTGAACAATCTATGCTCGATGTAATGTATGAAGTTCCTTCGAATGAAAAAGTTTGTAAAGTTATTGTGACCCTTGAGTCGGTCACTGGAAAAGGGGCCCCTAAGGTTATAGAAGGGCCTAGGAGATCGTTTGCTTCAACGACTGCTGCCTCAGTTGCAGCTCCGAAGAAGACAGTTGAATCAGCTTAAAAATTAATTCTCATTTTTTAGAATATTGAGCCTCCTTTTTGGAGGCTCTTTTGTTTTTAAACACCTGTAACTTTTTTGATTAGATTCAACTTGAAAGAGGATTCTTCAAAGGGAGTTCTCATGACAAAATTAGAACAAGACATTCTTCAAATTGAAAATATGATTTGCATTATTCGTGGACAGAAGGTGATGCAAGATAGTGATCTGGCGAGACTCTATGGGGTGGAGACAAAGGTTTTAAATAGGCAAGTAAAGCGCAATCTAAATCGATTTCCTGCAGATTTTATGTTTCAACTTACGGAGGAGGAAATGCAAAACTTGAGGTGCCAATTTGGCACCTCAAGTTCGGATTATGGAGGTCGCCGGTATAACCCTTTTGTTTTTTCAGAAAATGGAGTGGCCATGCTTTCCAGTGTTCTCTCCAGTGAACGAGCAATCGAAATTAACATCGCTATCATGAGAACATTCACAAAGCTTCGAAGTTTTCTTGCGATGGAGAGTTCGTTAAATGAACGAATGGGAAAGTTAGAAGTAAATTCAACAAAGCTTTTTAAGACCGTTTTTACTAAGCTAGATTCATTGGAGGAGCAGATAATTCCAAGGCTTTCTCCCAATAGAAAAAAGATTGGTTTGAAGAATGAAAAGTAGTTACGTCGTAATAATTTGTGAAATTTATCAATATTTAGGTGAATATCGTGGTTTTATCGCGACTCTTTCTCTCGGCCATTGAAATAAATGAGGGGTCTGAAAAATTTTCAACTAACTCTTTCTTACAAGTTGCCCCTATGCACAGGAGTTATAGAAAACTAGAACTTAGCTGACTAACGCTTCTAGAATAAATAACAAGTCTTTGTAAAATTTAGAATAAAAGCAATTAATGCCCTTACTTTTTTTTTGACCTTGATTACGTTTTCGTGTCATCATTTTATAAGACCCTTCAGTTCCAAGGTGGCAGTCAAGAAGTGATACCCACAGGAACCAGAGGATGTAACAAATAGTGCAGGAGGTACTATGTCGCAAGCTTGGTCAGAATCAAAAAAGTTCCCGTTATTACCACTTAGGGACATGATTATTTTCCCGCATATGGTTGTACCGCTCTTTGTAGGAAGAGAAAAATCAATCTCTGCGCTTGAAGAAGCTCAAAGAAACAACAACGAAATTTTCCTGGTCACTCAAAGAGATGCGAGTGTTCTAAATCCAGATCGTGAAGATATTTACGAAGTGGGAGTGGTTGTTAACATCATTCAGATGTTAAGACTGCCGGACAATACTGTAAAAGTGTTGATCGAAGGAAAATATCGTGCACGCCTTAAAACTTTCGAATCAGGCCCTGAAGGCTATTTCGCTGAAGTTGAAAAGTGCTCATCAGAAACTAAGGATCCAGTCACTCTAGAAGCCACCATAAGAAGCATCAAGGGAATCTTTGAACAATATGTGAAGCTTAATAAGAGAATTCCACCTGAACTTCTTATGAGTATTTCTTCGATCACCGATCCTTCGCGCCTAGCAGATATTATGGTTGCGCATTTGACGATGAAGATTTCTGAGAAGCAAGAAATCCTGGAAGCAGTTGAAGTCGGTAAACGTCTTGAGCTACTCCTTGAAAAAATGCAAGGTGAAATTGAAATCATTAATGTTGAGAGACGTATCAGAACACGTGTAAAAACGCAGATGGAAAAGTCTCAGAAAGAGTACTATTTGAATGAGCAGATGAATGCGATTCAAAAAGAACTCGGCCAAAAAGATGACGGTAAAACCGACATTCAGGAAATGGAAGAGCGTTTAGCTGCTAAGAAAATGCCTGATGAGGCAAAAGATAAGACAACTAAGGAATTGAAGAAGTTAAAATCAATGTCTCCGATGTCTGCAGAGTCTGCAGTTGTTAGAAACTATATTGATTGGATGCTTTCTCTGCCATGGGATGAATATACAACTGATAACAATTCAGTTCCAAGAGCTCGCGAAATTCTTGATGATCATCACTACGGAATGAAAGACGTAAAAGAGAGAATCGTAGAGTATTTAGCAGTTCGCTCTCTTTTAAAAGAAGAAGGCAAGGGAACTATTCTGTGTCTAGCTGGTCCTCCGGGAGTAGGTAAGACCTCAATTGCAAAATCATTGGCGGAGTCTCTTGGAAGAAGCTTCCAGAGAATTTCTCTTGGTGGAGTTCGTGATGAATCTGAAATCCGCGGCCATAGAAGAACATATGTAGGAGCGATGCCAGGTAAATTGATGATGGCCCTTAAAAAGGCAGGAACATCAAATCCTTTAATCCTCTTAGATGAGATTGATAAAATGTCATCTGATATGCGCGGCGATCCGGCTTCAGCAATGCTTGAAGTCTTAGATCCTGAGCAGAATAAAGCTTTTTCTGATCACTATATCGAAGTTGAATACGATCTCTCGAAAGTTATGTTCGTAATGACAGCTAACGATCTTTCAAAAATTCCGGGTCCACTAAGAGACCGTATGGAAATTATCCATATCTCTGGGTATACCCCACAGGAAAAACTTGAAATCGGAAAGAGATACTTATTGAAAAAAGCAGTGAAGGCCAATGGTTTGGTAGACCATGAAGTCCAAATGGGTGATATCTGCATGATGGATATCATTCGTGGATGGTCAAAAGAAGCTGGTGTTCGTGAATTTGAAAGACAACTTAATAACGTTGTTAGAAAAATCGCGACAGAAGTTGTAACAAAAGAAGTTCCGGCCGGAAAAAAATTCAACGTGACTTCTAAGCAACTTCCAAAATTCCTGGGACCTCGTCGTTACGATAGTACTGATATCGAATCTGGATCACAAATTGGTTTAGTTAACGGTCTTGCTTGGACGAGTGTTGGCGGAGAGCTTCTTCATATTGAAGTCGTGACCGTTGAAGGAAATGGAAAAATCCAAATAACTGGGAAACTTGGTGAAGTAATGCAAGAGTCGGCCAAAGCAGCTCTAAGTTACGTGAGATCAATCTCAGGACGTTTGGGAATTTCACACGAGTGGTATAATAAAAACGATATCCATATCCACGTACCAGAAGGTGGGACACCAAAAGACGGGCCATCGGCCGGTGTAACAATGGTGACTGCCTTGACTAGTGCTATCACGGGAATTGCGGTTCACCAGAACGTTGCGATGACTGGGGAAGTAACAATCAGGGGGAGAGTGTTACCGATTGGTGGATTGAAAGAAAAACTTCTCGCCGCTAAACACGCAGGAGTGAAAACGGTTATCATCCCAGCTAAAAACGTAAAAGATTTAGCTGATATCCCGCAAGAGATTCAAGATGGACTAGAAATTATTCCGTGTTCTCACGTTGAAGAAGTTCTTAAAGTTGCTCTTGATCTTAACCAGCCTGAGAAATTCATGCAGGTTGTGGCGCCTACCCTTACAGTGGTGGACGGAGACCGTGGAATGGGTGTAGCGAACTAAGATTTATTTAAAAAAGTAATAAAAGAAGGGACTCCAATTGGAGTCCCTTTTTTTTAATGCTCATTAAGCATTTTTGAAATTTATGACATGATTGGTAATTAAAGAGAGATTGAGAAAAATTACTCTTTTTAAATTGACAGACTTTCCAGCTTTGACTATTTTTAACTCCACAATCTTTAGTAAAAAATGGGAGTTTAGCTCAGTTGGTAGAGCGCTACCCTTACAAGGTAGATGTCGGGGGTTCGAACCCCTCAACTCCCACCATTTTTTACAAATGATTTTTCGTTCTTATTTTCCTAGACTCCAATTAAATTCTTTTTTATCAATTTAATCGCCATGGCGAGAAGGATAGTTCCAAAGAATTTTCGCAGAATAATACTGCCGGTAATGCCTAATTTTTTATCAATGAAATTCGAAGATTTCAACACCAGATAAACAACGATTAAGTTAAGAAGGATTCCCAGTACGATATTCACTCGAGCATATTCAGCATTGAGAGAAATCAAAGTTGTCATCGAGCCAGCGCCTGCAATTAAAGGAAACGCCAAGGGAACAATGGGAGAATTGTTTTCAAGATGGGTCTCGTGCCTGAAAATGACAATACCTAAAAGCATTTCGAGTCCCAGGAAAAACATAATGAGTCCTCCGGCCACAGCGAAAGACTGAACATCTACTCCGAAAAGGTTTAAAATTGATTCACCTATAAAGAGGAAAGAAAAAAGTAAAAGACCCGAGACGAGAGTGATTTTTAAGCTGTCGATTTTACGATATTTTTTCTTTAAATCGATAATAAAAGGAATCGAGCCTAGTATATCTATGACTGAAAATAAGATCAGAGTGACGGAAAAAGCTTCTTTATAATTAATGGCATTAAGTATATTCATTTTATTTATGGTACGAGATGATCTGGTGTAAATGAAAGCGGCATTAGGTCACTAAATTTCATTTTTGTTTCATGTCCAGCTTGATTTCCAATGATGACTTCCAGATCATCAGCAGCAAACTCACTCATGACCTGGCGGCACATTCCACATGGCGGCCATCCATCTTTGGAGTAGACATAAATTTTTGAAAGCTTCATTTTTTTTTCTGATACGGCCTTTAAAATAGCGACTCTTTCAGCGCAAATTGTTCCACCGTAACTGGCGTTTTCAATATTGCAGCCAGTGTAGATTGAGCCATCGCTAGTTTCCAGCGAGCATCCAACTTGTGCTTTTGAATAAGGTGAGTAAGCATTTTTTGAGGCAAGAAGGGCCAGGTCTCTTAATTTTGTTGTTTCCATTTTTCCTTCCTACATCTGTCCAAATTTTTCGATCGAATGATTAAGTAGAGCTGTGAAGTGATCCATGACCTTCATCGCAACTTCTTTAATGTCTTCATGCTTGAGCGTTTGCTTAACGATGCCAGCACCCATATTGGTAATGCAGCTAATACCACAAACTTTTAAACCTAAGTGATTGGCAGCGATGGTCTCGGGGACAGTGCTCATTCCCACCATATCTCCACCAAGAGTTCTAATCATTTTTATTTCAGCAGGAGTTTCATATGTTGGTCCTAAGACTCCAGCGTAAACACCTTCTTGAATATTATATCCTAAATTTTTAGAAACAGCTTTCATGATGTCATTGAGTTCAGGATTATAAGCGTGGCTCATATCAGGAAATCGTGGTCCCATTTGATTATTATTTGGACCGATTAAAGGATTTTTTCCCATAAGATTAATATGATCCTGGATAAGAACTAAATCTCCTGGCTTGAAATTTAAATTTATACCACCAGCTGCATTAGTAAGAACCAAAGTACTAATTCCCAAGATAGAAAGAAGTCTTACTGGAAAGACGACTTCTTCCATTGGAAGTCCTTCGTAAGCATGAAGTCTTCCTTGTAAAACGGCAACTTCAACACCTTTTACTTTTCCTAAAATCAGTCTTCCTTCATGGCCTTCTACCGTTGTTTTTTTGAAGAAAGGGATGTCATTATAAGGAATGATCGTTTTGTCCTCAATCTGGTCTACAAAAATGCCAAGGCCTGACCCCAGCACAACTCCCACTCTGGGTTTAGTCGCCTTGATTGATTGAATGTATTGAGCGGCTTTGCTTAATTTTTCGTACATAAATTTTTATCTCATCTTCTTATTGCTAATATTTTTTTTGGGAGCAAACTTTGTTTGCACTTCAATGATTAATTTCTTTTTAGATCTTGGTTTTGTCACTGCTATAATAATATCTTGTTTAGCCATCGCTTCACCAATTTCTTTTGCCAGGGCCATCTGGGAGTCATGGCAATGAATGGTAACTAGCACTTCACCTTTTTTAACTTTATCACCAATTTTTTTATTCATGATAAAACCAACTGCGAAGTCGATCACATCAGAAGTTTTTTGTCGCCCGCCACCGAGGCGAACACAATGCATACCTAAAGCTTTGCAATTGATTTTTGTCACAAATCCATTTTTGAGAGCTTTCACTTCGCAAGTAGATTTTGTCTGAGGAAGGAGAGTGTAGTCATCTATTACCCGGTCGTCTCCGCCTTGATGAACAATGAGTTCTCTAAATTTTTCTAGCGCAGCTCCAGAATCAAGTGCCGCTTGAGCTTTTGCAATTCCGTCTTTATGAGACTTGCTGAGTCCTGCCAAATAGACCATTCCTCCAGCTAGGCTTAGTGAGAGTTCAGTCAAATCAGTAGGGCCTCGGCTTTTCAGTGTTTCAATACTCTCGATAATTTCAAGAGAATTTCCGACTGCATTTCCCAGCGGCTCCGACATATCAGAAATGATGGTCATCATGTTTTTATTGAAGCGCAATCCAGTTTGACGAATGCTTTCTGCTAATTTTTTAGCATCACTGAGTCTGGCCATGAATGCACCATTGCCGGTTTTTACATCCATCACGATGCCCTTGGCACCTTCGGCAAGTTTTTTACTCATGATCGAAGCGGTAATTAAGGGAATGGATTCTACAGTGGCGGTAACATCTCTTAGCGCATAGATTTTTTTATCCGCTGGTGCGATCTCACTGGTTTGTCCAATGAGAACAAGTCCTCTCTCTTTTAAAAGAGCAACAAAATCATGAAGAGAAATTTCTGTTTTAAATCCCTTGATCGATTCGATCTTGTCTACTGTTCCACCGGTGTGGCCCAGTCCTCGTCCTGCGATCATCGGAACTTTTACTCCGCAAGCGGCAGCGATGGGCGCTACGATAAATGAAGTTTTATCTCCAACCCCCCCAGTAGAATGCTTATCGATATAAATTTGTTCTGGAAAATCGAGAACTTTACCTGAATAAAGCATGGCATCTGTGAGAGCGACTGTTTCATTTTTATCAAAGCCGTTTAGATAAATGGCCATGAGTAGGGCGCTCATTTGATAATCGGCAATCTCACCACTGGTTAAACCTGCAATGAACCAGGTGATCTCATCTTTCGTAAGTTTTTCTTTATCTCGTTTCTTTTGTATAATATTATAAGCAGAGAAAGTTTGTTTCATGGAAATTGCTCTCAAGTGGATTTAAGAGAGCCAGTGTATTCAAGTTGCCTACAAAAATCAAATTAACGCGAGACAAAGACGATGTTTAAGGCCATAAAAAAAAATTCAACTCTTTTTATATTAGCAGCAGCTTTATTGAGTCTTCGGCCCGTGGCCTTTGCCGCAGCAGCAACAACTGAAGAGAGCATTATGGATGATTCTTTAAGAGATATCAGTACCGTCATAGGTGCAGGGGCGGTTGGTGCAGTTCTCGGTCTCTCAACACTTTCATTTGTTGATAGTCCATCAGAGCATTTAAAGAATATTGCAGTCGGTGGGGCAGTGGGGATTGTAATTGGCGTGGGCGTGGTTATTTTTTCTCAAGCCACTCGCAGCACTTCGGCGATTGCCGTGGGTCAAGTTGAGATTCCAATGAATCCTGAAAAATTTGCAACTCTGACCAGACACGAATTTTCCGCAGATAGAATTGCCAAAAATTATTTGCAGGTGCCTAGCATGGGCTATCATTTCAGTTTTTAAAAATTGAACCATTTCACTCAACTATTAAAAAGACCAATAGCGCTATCTATGCCCTTTGAAACAATGATCAAGCTTTGATAGAATCAAAGAGATTTATATTTTAAAGGATTTTTTAATGGCCAAGCAACTTATCATCAACCAGACACTCAATGAGTGTCGGGCGGCGCTTATAGAGAATGGCGAAATACTCGACTTTCTCATGGAGCGATCACACGAACACGATCCCGAATTAAACCGCGTCGACTTCCCCTTTGTAGGTGATATCTACAAAGGAAAAGTAGTGCGGGTTCTTCCAGGAATGCAGTCTGCATTTGTCGATATTGGCTATGAGAAGGCCGCATTCCTCTACGTCGATGATGCCTATATTCCAACCATAGAAGAGCAGCGGGACATGGCCGAAAAAAGTCGTCGCTCATTGGAAGAAAGTCAGCGCCAAGGCGAAGTCATTCCCGATGAGCTAAGCACTTTGTCGGAAGCCGTTAATATGCGCTTTCGCCCGGATATCGCAATCGAGTCTTTTTTAAAAGAAGGTGATGAGATTTTGGTTCAGGTTGCGAAAGAGCCTATCTCGACTAAAGGACCGCGAGTCACTCGTCATATCACTTTCGCTGGAAGACATATTGTTTTCATGCCCTTCATCGAACACACCGGTGTATCTCGCAGAATTGAAAGTGAGAAAGAGCGCGAACGTTTAAAAGAAATACTAGAAACTGTTCGTCCCGATGGAACAGGAGTGATCGCCAGAACTGTTGCCGAAGGCCAGTCTTATAAGACTCTCAAATTTGACTACAATATGTTGGTTAAGATTTGGAAAGACGTTCAAAAAAGAGCAGAGAAGGCCAAGGCCCCTTATGTTGTTCATCAGGATTTAAGTTTTATCCAAAGAGTTCTTCGCGATATTACAGATGAGGATGTTGATGAAATCATCCTGGACTCAAAAGAAAATTTAAAAGACGCTGAAAAATTTGTTCAAAAATTTCTCCCAACGATGAAGGGGAAATTTAAATATTACGACGAAGAAACGACTCCTATCTTTGAAAAATTTGGAATTGATCTTGAAGTAGAGCGCGCTATCGATAATAAAGTTTACCTGAAATCTGGTGGATCTCTCAATATCGATCAAACTGAAGCTTTGGTTTCCATTGACGTCAATACTGGGAAATTTGTCGGTCGAAAAACATTTGAAGAAACTATTTTAAAAACAAATCTTGAAGCAGTTAAAGAAGTTGCTTACCAGCTTCGTTTAAGAAACTGTGGTGGAATTATCATTGTTGATTTTATCGATATGGAAAAAGAAGAAAATCGCAATATCGTTTACAACGCTCTTTTAGAAGCGCTCAAAAAAGATCGTGCTAAAACTAACGTTCTTCCTATATCGGGGCTAGGTCTGGTTGAAATGACCAGAAAGCGCACGCGCGATACTCTCGCTCGCATCATGTGTGAGCCATGTCCGTATTGCGAAGGCACTGGACGTGTGAAATCAACTCTTACTGTTTGTTATGAACTTATTCGTGAACTTAATCGCGTGCTCGCCAAATCAAAAGGAACCAAGGTCTTTATTTACGCTCACCCTGAAGTGACGGCGACTTTGACCAGTGAAGATTTTGATTTGATCGAAACGTTGGAAGAAGCACATGGTAAGTCGATTCAAATTCGTTCTGAGAATAATTATCATATCGAGCAGTACGAAATTTTCCCGCAAGAATTCTAGTAAAATTATAAAAAATTAAATTAAATGAAATAAAAAAACCGACTTATTGTCGGTTTTTTTTTACTTATTTTAAGTACTGAGCGTGATGGATAATCTGTTCTTCAATAAAACTCGCAATGAAGTAATAGCTATGATCAAAGCCTTCGCAAAATTTCACCAGATGTTTTTGATTTGTACTGTTGGCCGTTTCAATAAAGTTTTCCGTCATCAATTGCGTTTTCCAAAATTCATCATTGGTTCCCTGATGAATCAGAATTGTTGAGGGATGAGACTTACCCGCAATAAGTAACTCAACGCTATCGTACTGACTCCAGGCAGATTTCTCACTTCCTAAATATCCACTCAAGGCCTTCATTCCCCAAGGGGCAACCGAAGGATTAACGATTGGCGAGAAGGCCGATACCGCTTTGAATTTATCTGGATTTTTTAACCCGATCACAATCGCTCCATGGCCTCCCATTGAGTGGCCCATGATAGAGATATTTTTTACTTTAAATTCGTTTTGAATAAGATCGTAGAGCTCGCTAGCAATATAGCTGTACATGCGATAATTTGACTCATAAGGAGCTTCTGTCGCATCGACATAAAAGCCAGCTCCACTTCCAAAATCATAAGAGTCATGCTCGCCCGGTAAATTTAATCCACGTGGACTAGTATCAGGAGCAATAACCATTAAGCCCAGCTCTGAAAGAATTTTTTGAGAGCCTGCTTTGGTAATAAAGTTTTCTTCATTGCAAGTAAGGCCTGAGAGCCACACGATGCATCCTTTAACAGTTCCTTCAGGAATAAAGGTCGAAAATTTCATTTCAGTTTTGGTCTCAAGGGAATCATGAGACCAAAACTGGGTAAGGCCATTAAATGTTTTATGAGATTTGAGGCACAACATGTTTAGATTCCTAGAACGTCACAACCGAACGAATACTTTTTCCTTCCTTCATATATTGAAAAGCCTGGTTAATTTCTTCGATAGGCATTGTGAATGTCACCAAGTCATCAATATTAATTTCACCGGCCATATATTTGTCTACGTAGCCTGGCAATTCGGTGCGACCTTTCACTCCACCAAAAGCGGAACCTTTCCAAACTCTTCCAGTTACAAGTTGAAATGGTCTGGTTGAAATTTCTTCTCCGGCAGCTGCAACACCAATAATAATTGATTGTCCCCAGCCTTTATGGCAGCACTCGAGAGCTTGTCTCATGAGTTTTGTATTTCCTACGCATTCAAAAGAGTAGTCAACTCCACCGTCAGTCATCTTAACGATTTCATCAACAACCGTGCCTTTAATTTCAGTTGGATTCACAAAATCCGTTGCACCAAATTTTTTTGCCATTTCAAATTTAGAGTTATTGATATCAACCGCAATAATTTTTTTTGCACCGGCTATTTGCGCGCCTTGGATAACTGAAAGCCCAATGCCTCCAATACCAAAGACAGCAACATTTGAACCCTTTTCAACTTTGGCTGTATTTAAAACGGCTCCGATTCCGGTGGTGACTCCACAACCGAGGAGACAAACTTTTTCAAGTGGAGCTTTGGGATTAATTTTGGCCAATGAGATTTCTGCAACCACTGTGTATTCGGCAAAGGTTGAGGTTCCCATATAGTGGTAGATTATTTTTCCGTCTTTAGAGAATCTACTTGTCCCATCAGGCATCAAGCCTTTTCCTTGAGTCTCGCGAATTCTTTGGCATAAATTTGTTTTGCCAGATAAACAGTATTTACAAGTTCTACATTCCGGAGTGTAGAGCGGGATGACGTGATCGCCTTTTTTGAGAGAGGTAACTCCCTCTCCAACTTCTTCCACGATCCCGGCACCTTCGTGACCTAGGATAACCGGAAAGATGCCTTCAGGATCAACTCCCGAGAGAGTGTAGGCATCAGTATGGCAAACTCCAGAGGCCACAATGCGAACAAGAACTTCACCTTTTTTGGGACCTTCTAAATCGACGGTCTCAATACTTAGGGGAAGGTTCGGTCCCCAGGCGACAGCAGCTTTAACTTTCATTTTATATATCCTTAGCAATTAACATTTTTTAAGACTAACTGAAAACTTAAGCTCGTCTATTTCGTAGACTAGTTCTTGCTCTGAACTGACTTTTTCCATTTTCACGGCAAGAGTTTCGCCAGTGATATAATCCTTAAATTGATCGACAACTTTCAATAAAGCGTCATCACCAAAATAAGTAATATTAATTCTATCGCCAACATTGAAGTTAGACTCTTTTCTGGATTTTTGGATACGGCTAACGATTTCGCGAGCAAGCCCTTCATTGATTAGATCCTGATCAAGTACGGTGTCGATATCAATTGAAATAAAGCGATTACTCATGGCCTGTGTACC
This sequence comes from Bacteriovorax sp., assembly GCA_028710485.1. Classification (GTDB taxonomy): domain Bacteria; phylum Bdellovibrionota; class Bacteriovoracia; order Bacteriovoracales; family Bacteriovoracaceae; genus Bacteriovorax. The sequence continues at coordinate 18,681 of JAQTTZ010000060.1, forward strand.
AGCTTTTGGTTCTCTAAAGACCAGAATTTCTTCTTGCGAGAAAATTACATCATCTATTAAGAGAGCATCTGTCTCTTCCAGAGCTGTTAGTTGGCTACTATTAAGTTTTTCAATCAACGCCTTATATTTCCCCATATTTTTTCCAAGTTTTTTTCCAAGGAGTGGGAGATTTGGTTTGGCGTAAAGAGTGATGAATTTTTCTTCTTCAGTCGAAAATTCAATATTCTTAATGTTCAATTCAGTTTGAAGATAACTTGAGAGTTTTTGAATTTCATTCAAAAGTTTTTGATCTTTATGAATAATGGTCAATCTCTTAAGCGGAGTCTTAACTTTAATTTGAACAAGATTTCTCTTTTGTCTTCCTAGAAGAATAATTTGTTGCATTCTTCCCACTGCCACTTCGAGGTCGCTATTGATTAGCGCTTCATCTGGCATTGGGTAATCGCATAGATGAACAGAAATTGGTTCTTTAGAATTCATTTTGCGAAGTTCTTGGAAAACATATTCCGAGAAAAATGGAGCAAACGGAGCCATTGAAATCGTCAGCTCTCTGATGGCAGTATACAAAGTTGAGTAGGCGGCACATTTATCATCTGTTAATCCATCTCCCCAAAAGCGAGCGCGGTTTAAACGAATATACCAATTGGTAAGGTCTTCGATAAAAGTAAATAGAGCGGGGACCACATTGTAGAGATGGTACTCTTCCATTTCGCGGGCGATGTTTTTCTTCAGAGTTTGAAGATTTGATAGCAACCAACGGTCTACGATATTATCAGATGTTTTAAAATGCTCTACTGGAGACCAGCCATCGACTTCAGCATAAGTTTGGAAAAACTTAAATGAGTTTTGCCATGGCAATAATGCCTTTCTTACCATGTCCTTCACACCTGTATCGGTGAAGCGTTGCTCTTCTGCCTTAACTAATCCTGAGTTGATTAAATAAAGTCTTAAAGCATCTGCCCCGAAGACTTCCATCAATTCATCTGGAGCAGTGTAATTTTTTAAACGCTTGCTCATTTTCTTTCCGTCTTCGGCCATGACGATGCCGTTGACGATAACATTTTTAAAAGCAGGCTTATCAAATAAAGCCGTTGATAAAACGGTTAAGGTATAAAACCATCCGCGAGTTTGATCCAAACCTTCTGCGATAAATTCCGCAGGAAATCCTTGTTCGAACATTTCTTTATTTTCAAATGGGTAGTGAAGTTGAGCGTATGGCATTGAACCAGATTCAAACCAGCAGTCCAGTACTTCTGGAATTCGTCTATAAATTCCTTCTTCTCCAGTGTGAGTGAAAGTTAGGTGATCGATACTTTCTTTATGAAGATCAGTGACTTTTACTCCCGTTAATTTATAAAGCTCGTCGATAGATCCAATGCATACTCTGTTATTGGTTTTATCGTTGATCCAAATAGGAATAGGTGTTCCCCAAATTCTATTTCTTGAGATCGACCAGTCGCGAGCGCCTTCAAGCCATTTACCAAAACGTCCCTCTTGAATATGAGCGGGAGTCCAATTGATTTGGGAATTGGAATGAAGCAAACGATCTTTTATTTTTTCTACAGAAACAAACCAAGATGGAATGGCCTTATAAATAAGTGGTGTGTCAGATCTTGGACAAAATGGATAAGAGTGGACTAGCACTCCTTGATCATAGAGTTTGCCTTCATCTTTTAATTTTTTGATAATGTCTTTATCAGCGGCCTTAACGTGAACGCCATTAAAGTCAAAAACTTCAGAAGTAAATTTCCCAGCGTCGTCAACCGGGCATTCAATGGCACCGATGCCAGCTTCTTTCATTACGCGATTATCGTCTTCACCGAAAGCTGGAGCAATATGAACGATACCCGTACCATCAGTCGTTGTTACATAGCTGTCGTTAAGAACAACGAAAGCACCAATGGCCTCGTTTTGTTTAAAATAAGGAAAGAGTGGTTCGTAGCGAAGACCCAAGAGATCTGATCCTTTGAAAGTTTCTAGCACTTCCAAAGTTCTTTTTTTCGAATAAGCTTCAACTCGTTCTGCCGCGATAATAAATTTGATATCGCGTTCTGGGTCCCTAACTTTTACATATTCAATTTCAGCGCCCATACAAAGTGCTAAGTTTGAAGGAAGAGTCCAAGGAGTGGTTGTCCAGGCAGCGATATAAAAATCTTGGTCTTTTACTTTAAACAAAATAGTCACGGCCGGGTCTTGAACATCTTGGTAGTTTGAAGTGGCCTCAAAGTTTGAAAGAACCGTACCAAGCGCCGTTGAAAAAGGCATGACCTTCGTTCCCTGATAGATCAAATCTTTTTTCCATAATTCATTGATTACCCACCAAACAGATTCCATGAAATTGGCGTCCATCGTTTTGTAATCGTTTTTAAAATCAACCCAACGGCCGATTCGAGTAATGGTGCGCTCCCATTCACTGGTATAGCGTTGAACGATGCTGCGGCATTCGTCGTTATAGCCTTTGACTCCAAATTTTTTAACGGCTTCTTGAGCAGACATGCCTAATTTTTTGTCGATCTCATGTTCAATGGGCAGACCATGGCAGTCCCATCCGAAACGTCGTTCGACGTAACGGCCTTTCATTGTAAAATAGCGAGGAACAACATCCTTCAGGGTTGAAGCGAGTAGGTGACCATGGTGAGGAAGACCAGTCGCAAAAGGCGGACCATCATAAAAAATATAGGGCTTTTTGCCCTTGGTATTCTCCAGAGTCTTTTGAAAAATATTTTCATTTTTCCAAAACTCTAAAATTTTATGCTCAGTTTTTACAAATGAAAAAGAGGTATTATCTGATTCAATTACTTCGGTATTGTCTGCATTCGACACAATATTGCTCCTTGGGATGATCCACAGTGGGAAATTTTAGCACCGTCAGAGGGAATTGAATAGTGAGAAGCTTTACTTATAAAGGGCCCGGACCGAATAAGAGGTTATGAAATTTAATGGACTCAAAGCTATTTTAGCTCTTATTATCTCGACGGCCATTTCCATGGCACTTTCCTTGGGCCAAGCTCAAGAACCGAATCCCGGTTTCAAGGACTCCCATCTGAGTTCTACCAAATGGGGCGAGATAAATTTAAAAACCTTTTTATCCTTCCATGACTGGAAAAACCTTCGTGATGATAAGGATCAGGTTCCAGAATGGGAAACGATTGTTCGGGAGCGCAATAATCGGGAAATCGTCGGTCGTTTTTTTCAATGTGTGGGCCTTTGCCGACTTGATCGAGGCCAGAGTTTTTTTATTCCCAATCTTAGAACTGCGATCTATGAAGGTGATGAAATTCAAACCATTGGTGAAAGTTATGCCTGGATTTTTCTGCTGGACGGAACAATGGTCAGACTCGCGCCGGAATCATCTATTAATTTTAACGAACTGAATATTGGTGCGAAGGAAAATTTTCTAAACGTTAGAGTGAATGCTGGAAATATTCTATGGCTTTCAAGAAATGAGTCGTTATTTGACGAGCTCAATGTTCGCGAAACCGATATTCTTTTTAATCCTCTGGCCCTTTATGAAGCTCAACCTATTCCTGACAGAAAACCGTATAAAGAAGATGACCTGATTGAGTTGGTTTCAGAAAGGCAAACTATTTTGAATCAATATAAAAACCTGAATGGATTGATTGAAAAAAATAATAAATTTACACGCTCCAAACCGACTTATGCTTTTATTGTCATGCCCAATCTAACAGTCATGGGCTATAATCCCAGTGTGGAAATCGTAAGTCTTTTAGGTGGAAAAACATTTTTAAAAAAACGCTCTTCCAATTTTTTGGGCCTAAAAAAAGATACTGCAGAAAAAGAAGAAGTAGTAATCCAAATGCGGGGTTTTGAAAATACAGACCTAACACCGATTGAATCCGATAAATGGTTAGAGGTCGATGAAAAAGGCAGAA
>JAQTTZ010000061.1 GCA_028710485.1 Bacteriovorax sp.
TTTTAGACGACTTTTACGACCAGGTGGAAGTTTATGTGCAATGGAGCCTAATCCTTCATTTTGGCTGGCTAATCGTTATGGTGATTCCGCAAAACCATATGCAATTGTGACGGAATATCGAAATTCCGTATTTAATGTAGCACCGACGCTGGATCGTTTGTTGCCGGTGATGGGGAAAGCGGGACTCGCTCTTAAGGATCTCCAACATCCAGCTCCGGTGAAATCTCATTCAAGTGAGAAGTATGGCTATCAAGCAGAGTTTCCGATTTGGGATTTCTTTGTGTTTGTTCCAGTTTAGAATATGACAAATTTAAATGTAGATAAAAAAAATTTTCTGAATGAAGTCGCTATCGCGGTTGAGGCTTTGATTGGTCATGATAATCGACCAGTTGTAGCCTTTTCTTCTGCTTGGCCATTTTTGAATGAATTAGAACAAAAAAATGCTGCTGGAGTTGAACAACTTTTGGACGTCATTTTAGAAGTTGTCGGAAAACGTAATTTTTTGATGCCAACATTTACTAAAGGCTTTACTGACGGTATCTCAAATTTGGATACAGAAAGCAGTACAACTGGAGTTATCTCGGAGTGTTTTCGCAAACGCCCCGGAGTCCGAAGATCATTGAGTGCTTTTTTTTCATTTGCTATTATAGGACCAGCTTCGGAAGACGTTTTTAATTTGAGATCCGAACACGCATGGGGAAAAAATTCCGTTTATGAATGGATGGAAAATAATGATGCATGTTTTTTAATGTTAGGTACTCATCCGACTCATTGTAGTTACTTGCACCGTTTGGAACTTTTAGCGAAAGAACGAATTAATTATCGTTTTGATAAAACCTTTTCAGGAAAGATTATTAGAGAAGGCTCTTCTTTCGACATACAAGAAACTCTTTATGTTCGAAAGCTTGATCCACCAGTCGTTAATGACTTCACAGTGCTATTGCCTCATCTTTACGAGGCCGGAATGCAAAAGATAACAATTAATGGGGTGAGTTTGGCGAGTTATCATACAAAAGACCTGCTGAAAACAATCCTTCCAATAATGTTAGAAGACCCGTTTTTTACAGTAAAAAATAGAAAAGATTATGAGGTGATTTTATGAATAAAACGAATATTAGACTTTTTGAATTAGCACAAAATATTGTTGGCCCGGACAAAGATGCATTTACCGCTACATCACAACTTTTTGATGAGCATATTTTAGATTCTTTCGGTCTAATTCAACTTGTCGGAGAGATTGATAGAGAGTTTTCTATTGCGATTAAAACAGAAGATCTAACTATTCAAAATTTTTCGACAATTAATAATATTGCGACACTTGTTGATCAATATATAGCTAGTAAAAAGTAATGTCTGAAAATATTGGTTCTTCTATACATGATCTTGCTTGTAGGCTTTGGCCAATCAATCGAAGTATAACTGGGGCGGGAGTTCGAGAGACTCTGAATGTCTTAAAAGAATTACTTCCTAAGCTTGAAGTTCATGAAGTTCCATCGGGAACCGCTGTCTTTGATTGGACTGTTCCTAACGAGTGGAATGTTAAAGAAGCCTGGATCGAAAGTGCCGATGGACAACGTATTGTTGATTTTAAAAATCACAATTTACATCTTGTTGGTTACTCAACTCCTGTAGACACCATAATAAGCCTAGAGGAATTGCAAACTCATCTATACTCACTTCCTGACCAACCAACCGCCATTCCTTATATCACCTCTTATTATTCGCCTCGCTGGGGTTTCTGTTTGTCCCATCAAGAACGTTTAAAATTAAAATCAGGTCAATATCATGTTCACATTGATTCAACCTTGGAAGCGGGATCGCTGACTTACGGAGAACTCATTATTCCAGGCGAGTCAAAAGAAGAAGTTTTTTTATCGACTTATGTTTGTCATCCTTCAATGGCCAATAATGAATTGTCTGGCCCGTGCGTGACAACTTATTTGGCAAAATGGATCAATGAATTGCCAAAGCGTCATTATACTTATCGAATTATTTTTATTCCTGAAACGATTGGTTCAATTACATATCTTAGTAAAAATTTAAATCACTTAAAACAAAATGTTATAGCGGGTTTTAATATTACATGCATTGGGGATAATCGTGATTATTCTTTTCTGCCATCTCGATCCGGTGATACTCTCTCTGATCGAGTTGCTCTGCACGTTTTAAAATACCACGCAAAGGATTTTAAAAGTTATAGCTTTCTTGATCGTGGAAGTGATGAGAGGCAATATTGTTCTCCGGGAGTTGATCTCCCTGTTGCAACGGTCATGCGAAGTAAATATGCTGAATATCCTGAATACCATACGTCGCTTGATGATTTGACATTGATCACTCCAGAAGGTTTGGAGGGAGGATTTACGGTACTCCAGAAAGCAATTGAAACCATAGAAAACAATTGCATACCAAAAGTTACAGTTCTTGGAGAGCCTCAGTTAGGGAAAAGAGGACTTTACCCTACACTGAGTACCAAAGAAACTCATGCAAAAGTACGAACAATGATGGACATGATCGCCTATAGCGATGGAACTATTTCGATGTTAGAAATTGCTGAAATAATCAAAAAACCCATGACTGAGATGATCCCAATATATCGTGCACTTTATGATTGTGGGCTACTGATAGATGTAAAAGAGAAATTATGAGTTATTTTCTTATTACTACTGCGGACGAAAAAACATGGAAGTTAGACCGACCAGTTCTTTTTCTTGGAGAGTGGTGCAAGCTCTACGATCGAAAAAATTTATGGGAGTCAATGGACGCAATCACGGCGGAACCATTTGGATTGGAACAATCTCAAAAAGAGCAAGATTTCTCATATATATTAAACTTGGTTAATCAATTAATAGAAGAAACAACTGTTACTCTTAATAATTATCATCAAACAAATCATAGTGTGCGCTATTGGAATATTGTTCTAGGATATTGGATTCATCGCTATGTAAATATTTTATTTAATCGGTATTTTACTTTGGAAAATGCCTTGAAGAAATACGATATTTCTTCAACTACTTTATATAATATTCATGAATATTCACTCGCTTCAAAAGATTCATTAGAATTTATTTGGTCTGCAAATGATGATTTTTGGAATCATGTTTTATATGCAGATATTTTAAATTATTTAAAAAATGGTGAAATCGAAATAGAGAAGATTGTTCACGTCGAAAAAAAGAAGCAGTCTAACAATCAAAGTGCAAAATTTAGTTTTAAAACAAGTGTTATTAATGTACTTAGTCGCTTTTTACCTTTTTTTTCCAGGAAAGGGGATGCTTTCATCATTAATAGCTATTTACCCAAATCACTAGAAATAAAACTACAACTTCTTTTAGGGCAAGTTCCTCAGTTGTGGAAAAGCCCTCTCGTGAAGCAAGCTGATGTTGATCCAGAAGTCAGAAAAAAAATCATTTTAGATGAAAGTCGTTATTCTGGATTTGAGTTTTTTATCAGAACACAAATGATAAAGATGATGCCTAGTTGTTATATCGAAGGGTATAAAAATTTAGTTGCCCAAGCTTCAGTCTTGCCTTGGCCGATGCAGCCTAAGTTTATTTTTACTTCAAATAATTTTGATACGGATGAGATTTTCAAAATATGGACAGCTTCAAAAATTGAAAATGGCATACCATATTTTACTGGTCAACATGGCAATAATTACGGAACGCATTTTTATGCAGGAACCTCTAAATGGCCTGATAGATCTGCGTCGGATCAGTTTTTTTCTTGGGGATGGAAGGATTCAAATTTAAATGTAGTACCGGCTTTTTGTTTAAAAAATCCAAAATTAAAACTTAGTAAATTTGATCCGAATGGAGGATTGCTGCTTATTGAAAATTGTAATCCATTGCGCGTAACGCCATGGGATAATTATTATGAATTTGGAATTTTTCTCAAAGAACAATTTCTTTTTGTAGGTGCACTTCCACAACTCATCCAGCAACAACTCATTGTAAGGTTTCATGGGGAGCATGAAAAATTTAAATGGGCTGATAAAACACGCTGGCAGGAACAATTTTCATCTGTACGAATAGAGGCAGGGTCATCCAAAATTTCAGAGCTGATTAAGCAAAGCCGTTTAGTGGTCCATTCTTATGACTCAACTGGTATTCTTGAAACATTATCCTTAAATATTCCTACTATATGTTTCTGGCAAGGGGGACTAGATCACTTGCTCCCAGATGCTAAGCCTTATTATCAAACGCTAATTGATGCTGAGATATTAGCTGAAAATCCAAAACAGGCAGCTTTAATTATTGCCTCACATTGGGACAATATTGGAGAATGGTGGAATAGTAAAAAAGTCCAAGAGGCCCGCATTAGATTTTGTTCAAAATATGCAAAGAACGAGAAGCACCCCGCTAATAAAATGAAACAGTTATTGACATCATATGCAAAAGACAAGGTCCATTAACAACAAATTTACATTTTAGTTGATTGAATCCCCACTAACGCTAAATATAGACAGAAATACCAATGAAGACGTAAGATGCTTTATCTTAAATTTTCTGGGGAATCTGACTATGTTAAATGGAAAGCGCATTTTGGTAACAGGCGGCACTGGCTCTTTTGGGAAAAAGTTTATTGAAACTGTTTTCAAAAAATTTCCAGATGTAAAAAGAGTAGTTGTTTATTCCAGAGATGAGCTTAAACAATATGAAATGGCCCAATCATTTCCTAATAAAAATTATCCACAATTAAGATTTTTTATTGGTGATGTTCGCGATGGAGAAAGATTAAAAAGAGCTTGCGAAGGAATTGATATAATAGTTCACGCAGCTGCTCTGAAGCATGTGCCTATCGCAGAATACAACCCTATGGAATGCATTAAGACAAACATCAATGGCGCAGAAAACATAGTTAGTGCTGCCTTAGACTGTGGCGTTCAAAAAGTTGTTGCGCTCTCAACTGATAAAGCTTGTGCTCCAATTAATCTTTATGGAGCAACAAAACTTTGCTCAGATAAATTGTTTATAGCGGCTAATAATATGAAAGGTGGGAGAGATCTCAAGTTTTCTGTAGTCCGTTACGGAAATGTTCTTGGGTCGCGTGGATCAGTTGTTCCATTTTTTATGAATAAAAGAAAAGATGGTGTATTGCCTATTACTCACGAAGGCATGACTCGCTTTAATATCACTTTGGAAGAAGGGGTAGATATGGTGATGTACGCCATTGAGAATGCTTGGGGAGGAGAGTTATTTGTCCCTAAAATCCCTTCTTATAAAATTCTCGATGTTGCTAAGGCCGTAGCGCCAGATTGCAAAATAGAAATTGTTGGAATTCGTCCTGGTGAGAAACTTCACGAGGAAATGATTACTGAAACAGATTCATTGTCGACTTATGATTGTGGAAAATATTATGTAATCTCTCCATCGCTTCATTCGTGGAATTTGAACGATTGGACCAAAAAATTTAATGCTGTGATAGTTGCAGAAGGTTTTAAGTATAATTCTGAAACGAATTCTGAATGGCTTTCAGTCGAAGAAATTCGCGACCAAATTAAAAAACATATTGACCCTAACTTTAAAGTTTAATTATGAAAGCAATACCCTACGGACGCCAGTCAGTTACTCAAGAAGACATCAATGCAGTTGTTGAAGTTTTAAATTCAGACTTTTTAACACAGGGACCTGCTGTGGAAAATTTTGAAAAAAAATTCTCTCAATTTGTCGGGTGTAAATATGCTGTCGCTGTCACAAATGGAACAGCTGCCCTTCATTTAGCTGCCATGGCCCTCAATGTTGGTTCAGGCGATAAAGTACTATGCACAACTAATTCTTTCGTTGCTTCAGCCAATTGTGTTCGCTATTGTGGAGGAGAGATTGAGTTCGTTGATATCGATGCTAAAAACTTTTGCATTGATATTGATTTGCTTGAAAAGAAACTTCGTTCATCTCCGCCTAAAACTTATAAGGGAATTGTAGCCGTTGATTTTGCGGGCTACCCAGTAGATTTTGAACGCATTCAAAAAATTGCACTTGAATTTGGTTTATGGGTCATTGAAGATGCCTGTCACGCTTTAGGCGCAAACTTTATTGATTCAAAAGGAATTAAACAGCACAGTGGAAATGGGGTCTATGCTGATATCGCTGTTTTCTCTTTTCATCCTGTAAAGCATATCGCGACAGGTGAAGGGGGAATGGTTACAACCAACAATCCTGCGATCTATGAAAAATTAAAACTCTTACGAACTCATGGAATTACTAAAGATCCATCCTTGATGTCACAATCAGACGGTGGTTGGTACTATGAGATGCAGGAACTGGGATTTAATTTTCGCATCTCAGATATTTTATGCGCTCTAGGTTCTTCTCAATTAACAAGGATTGAAACCAATCTTGCTAGAAGAAGAGAGATCGCTTTAGCCTATGAAAAAGGACTTGAAGGTTTAGAGATCACTCCTCTTATTGAAAAAAATAAAGAACATGGATACCATCTTTACGTAATTCAAACTCCTAGACGAAAAGAACTTTATGAGTATTTAAAAGCAAGGAATATTTTTACTCAAGTTCATTATATTCCTATTCATGTACAGCCTTATTATAAAAATAGATATGGCGAGCAGTCTTTGAATGTTGCCGAATCTTATTATTCTCAAGCACTCAGTCTTCCGATGTATCACTCAATGAGTGACGATGATTTAAATTTTGTTATCAACTCCATCAGAGAGTTTTAATAAATGGATTCGATCAAGAATATCGGTATTATTTCTCAAGCGAGAACAACCAGTACAAGACTTCCTCGTAAAGTTTTGATGAAGCTTGATGGGATTACTATTTTAGAGCATCACCTGAACAGGCTTAAATGGTCAAATCTTCCAGTTTTTGTAGCGACAACAATAAATAAGTCAGATAATGAAATTGTTTCCCTTTGTGAGAAACTTTCTGTTCCTTATCATCGCGGCAGTGAAGATGATGTCTTATCCCGTTTTTATGAATGTGCCGTAAAATATAATCTCGATGTTATTGTCAGAGTTACCTCTGATTGTCCCCTCATTGACGGTAATTTGATCAGAGAAGGTGTTGATAAATACCTGGCTACTGGATTTGAAACTTATGTTTCAAATTGTATTGAAAGAACGTATCCCAGAGGATTTGATTTTGAGGTCTTTAGCTTTAAAGCATTAGAGAAAGCCTTTAAGAATGCCAATGAGAAATTTGAACGTGAGCATGTAACTCCATTTATCAGAAATTCTGATAAAAATGAAAACATATCGATTATCAATTTATTGAGAGCAAAAAATGCCGGACAGTTTAGAATTACGCTTGATGAAGAAGATGATTTTAAATTAATAAAAATGTTAATTGAAAATTATCATCTTGCTGATAAGAAAGCCGAAGAGATTATCACTTTTTTAGAAACTCATCCTGAGGTTGCAAATATAAATGCTCATGTGGAGCAGAAAAAAGTATAATGAAAAAAATAGTTTTCCGAGTGGATTCAGGCAATCATATCGGCATCGGTCATACGATGAGATGTTTGACTCTTGCCCAAGAGCTGAAGAAAAATAATTATCAAATTCATTTTATCACTAAAAACCACGCGGGATTTGTTCAGAAGCAGATTGCTGATAATTTCCCTATATCTATTTTAGAGGGGGGAGTTCAAAGAACTCTATCTCCTGAAGAAAGTCTAAATTATGAAAATTGGCTCGGGCAAACAATAGATGATGATTTGTCTGCAACCAACAAGTGTTTAAATGAAATTGGTGGCACAGATCTTTTTGTGATCGATCATTATTCTCTTAATGCTTCTTATGAAGAGAAAATTCGAGCTCAAAAAATAATGGTTATTGATGACTTGATGAACAGAAGTCACTCTTGTGACTTACTTTTGGATCAAAACATCACTGCCCAAAAAGAGTTGTATACAAAGCTCATGACGAAATCAGAAGCGTTGTATTTTATGGGACCTCGTTATGCTCTTTTGCGTGAAGAGTTCCAGGCTCTGCGGGCACAAGTAGACCAGGATAATTTTAATCGTCCCACTAAAAACATTCTTGTCTTTTTTGGTGGAGCGGATTCAGAGGGAAATACTTTGAAGCTTGCCAGGGCCTTGGATGAAGAAGTTTTTCGAAAGTATAATTTTACTTTTATCCTCAATTCTCAACATGCAGACTTTAAGCTTTTGAGTGAAATAAAAATAAATCATTCCAAGATCAAATTGATTAGTTTTGTAGAAAATTTTGGCAAGCTAATGGGGGATACGGATCTTTTTATTGGAGCTGGAGGAACTACTTCCTGGGAGAGGGCCTGCTTGGGAGTTGCCTCTGCCTTAGTTGCTGTAGCTGAAAACCAAATGGGAAATTGTCTTGAGCTTAAAAAAACGAATAATATTTATTATCTCGGATCTTCGAAAACGCTGACACGCGATAGCTGGAATACTTTTTTTAGCGAAATTGTTCCCGATGAAACGCAGTGGTATCGTTTTAGACAAAATTCATTTCAATTGGTGGATGGATTAGGGGCCAAAAGAGTGGCCGACTCAATCAAGCAGGTCTTAACGTGTTAGAGATTAGAAAAGTCCTTGAAGAAGATAAAGAGATCATTATTGAATGGAGAAATGATCCGAGAGTTTATAAGTATGCTCTTAATCCAAATCCTGTCTCAGTAGAGAATCATGAAAAATGGTTTGGAAAAGTCCTTTCGAGCAATACGTGTTTTTTCTATATGGGAATTTATGATGGAAAAAAATGCGGAACTGTCCGATATGATTTACTAGATAATAATCACGAAGCGGAAGTCTCCATTTCATTAGCTCCCGATTTTTGGGGAAAAGGATTGGCCTTTCTACTGATGAATTTGGGAGAAGCAAAACTTAAGCTGGATTCCCAAGTGAAAGTGATTCATGCAACTGTACTTAACGAAAATACGGCATCAATGTCTTTGTTTGTGAAATCAGATTTTCACCCCTATTTAACAAAATTAAAAAAAGAAATTTAAGGTTTAGCATCATGAAAGAAATAAAAATCGGCAAATATACAATCGGAAAAAATCATCCACCATTTATCATTGCAGAAATGTCAGGGAATCATAATCATTCTCTTGAACGAGCATTTGCCATTGTTGATGCAGCTGCAGCTTCTGGAGCACATGCGCTAAAAATTCAAACGTACACTCCTGATACCATGACTTTAAATATTGCAGAGAAAGAATTTTTTATCAGCGACTCGAATAGTTTATGGAAAGGTAAAAGTTTATATGATCTTTATGCAGAGGCGATGACTCCTTGGGAGTGGCATAAACCGATTAAAGAGCGTTGTGAAAAGCATGGGATGCTTTTTTTCAGTACTCCTTTTGATTTTACCGCGGTTGATTTTTTAGAAGAGTTGAATGTCGATTTTTATAAAATTGCTTCATTTGAAAATACCGATCTTCCATTAATTAGAAAAGTCGCAAAAACCGGTAAGCCTTTGATCATTTCTACAGGCATGGCTTCCAAAGAAGAGTTGGCTGAAATGGTTGAAGCGGCAAATAACGCTGGTTGCAAGGACCTTATTCTTTTAAAATGTACGAGTGCTTATCCGGCCAGTCCGAAAGAAGCAAATCTATTAACGATACCAAATATCAGAGAACTTTTTGAAGTGGAAGTTGGGCTTTCGGATCATACGATGGGCGTTGGTGTTGCAATAGCAAGTGTCGCCCTTGGAGCCTCTGTTATTGAAAAGCATTTCACGCTTGATAGAAGTGAAGGTGGAGTTGATTCTGCATTTTCAATGGAGCCAGCTGAGTTTAAGCTCCTTGTTGAAGAGTCAAAAAAAGCTTGGAAATCTTTAGGCAAAATTTCTTACGAGAGAAGTGAAGCTGAAAAGAAGTCTCTGGTTTTTAGAAGATCACTTTATATTGCTGAAGATATGAAGGCTGGGGAAGTGTTAACAGAGAAAAACCCTCGTGCCATAAGGCCAGGTCTGGGATTGCCACCTAAGCATTATGAAAAATTATTGGGATCGAAAGTCGCTCGAGATCTTAAAAAAGGGACGCCTGTGAGCTGGGACGATATTTTAAAATAAATCAATTTCCGGAGAAAGATAAAATGAATTCTAGATCGGTTTTTATCATAGCAGAAGCAGGCGTAAACCATAACGGCAGCCTTGATCTCGCAAAAAAATTAGTTGACGTAGCCGCGGATGCTGGAGCTGATGCCGTAAAATTCCAGACATTCAAAGCCGAAATGGTTGTTTCAAAGTTTGCAGCAAAAGCAGATTATCAAAAATCAAAAACGGGAGATCACGAAAGCCAATTTGAAATGATTAAAAAACTTGAATTAAGTGAAGAAGCCCATTTAGAGCTTGTGAATTATTGTGAGAAAAAAAAGATCATGTTTCTTTCAACCCCTTTTGATATTCCAAGTGTGGATTTTCTTGAGGGCTTAGGAATGAAAATTTTTAAAATTCCCTCAGGGGAAATTACCAATTTACCTTATTTGAGAAAAATTGGTCGTCTAGGGCATAAAATTATTCTTTCAACAGGAATGTCGATTCTCGGCGAAATTGAAACCGCTCTCAATATTCTTCGAGCAGAAGGTGCAAAAGACATTACGGTTCTACATTGCAACACAGAATATCCAACTCCCATGGAAGATGTGAATTTAAAAGCAATGCTTACAATCGGCAAAGCATTTAATATTCCCGTTGGTTATTCTGATCATACAAAGGGAATCGAAGTTTCATTAGCAACAGTTGCACTTGGGGGAGTTATTGTTGAAAAACATTTTACTCTTGATCGTAAAATGAAAGGGCCTGATCACGAGGCAAGTGTAGAACCTGATGAACTTAAAGAAATGGTGCGCATGATCCGAAATATAGAAAAAGCAATTGCTGGAGACGGCATTAAAAAACTTTCTGCTTCAGAGTCCAAAAACAAAGATGTGGCAAGAAGGAGTATTGTAGCTCTACAAGAAATAAAAGCTGGAGAGGTACTGTCTGTAAAAAATATCACAGTGAAGCGCCCAGGAACAGGGATTAGTCCAATGGAATGGGATAGAGTGATTGGCCGAAATGCCACAAAAAATTATGAACCTGACGAATTGATAACCTGGTAGTTTAAATATGCTTCTTTCAATCCATCAACCAAGCTATTTTCCATGGTTGGGTCTTTTAGATAAAATCAAGAATAGCGAAGTCTATATGATTATGGACGAAGTCTCATTAACAGACAGTGCTTTTCAGCATCGTAATTTATTTTTGTCCGCAGATGGGAAATCAAAATATTTAACGATTCCCTTTACTAAGAAAAATTATCTTCAACGCCCTTTTAAAGATTTAGAAATAACTGAGAAAACCTGGCAAATTAAGCATCTAAACTTTATTCAAAACAGTTATAAGAAACACCCGCACTACAAAGAAGTAATGGAACGCGTAGAGTTTATTTTTCATAAAGATTATAACTTGCTGGCAGATGTTGTTGTGGACTCGATGAAAGCGAGTATAGAACTGTTCGGAATTGACACGAAAATTGTATACCAAAGTCAAATGGAGTACGATCGAGGGGCTAAAAAAGGTGATTTGGTTTTGGAATTATTGAGAGCAGTAGGAGCTGATAGTTATCTTTCAGGCACTGGCGCACAGGCTTATTTGGATGAATCAGAGTTTGGCCATGGAATAGAATTACGATACAATATTTTCAAGCATCCTGTTTATTCACAAAAAAATTCTACGGAGTTTGTTTCAGGACTGGCCTGTCTAGATATATTATTTAATTTGGGACCGGCTGATGCAAGAGAACTACTTTTAAAAAATTAGAAGGCGACTATGAAAAAAATATTAGCGATTACGACTATCCGTTCTGATTACGATTTAATGAGCGGTTTGTACAAACTCTTGAATCAAGATCCAGAAATAAATTTTCAATTATTGGTAGCTGGTGCTCACCTCTCCAGGAATTATGGACACACTGTTGATTTGATAAAAAAAGATGGATTTTCAATATTAGCTGAAATTGAAAATTTGATAGATTCAGATTCCACCAAATCTCGATTGAAAACAGCAAGTATATTGCTTCAAAATTCGATTGATGTTGTAGATAATTTTTCACCTGATTTAATACTTTACGCTGGAGACAGGGAGGATGTTTTAATTGGAGGAATGCTTAGTACATATCTACAAATTCCTTCTATCCATTTTTTTGGCGGAGATCATGAAAAAGATGGTCATGCTGATACAGTTGTTCGCCATGCTACGTCCAAACTTTCAACAGCACATATAGTTTCAATTGAAGAACATCGAAAGCGTCTGATCAAAATGGGTGAAGCTGCGTCACGAGTTTTTGTCACTGGCAGCATTGCACTTGATAAATTTATTCAGCATAAACCGCTTAATTGGGAAGAGTTAAAGTTAAATTTTCCTACTGCTAAAAACCTAAAAGATTATGCTCTGGTTATTTATCATCCTGTTGATGACGAAAAGCTTGTTGCTGATCAATATTTCCAAAATATTTTAGAAGAATTAAAGTCACGAAATATACCTGCAATTGTGAGTTATCCAAATACTGATCCAGGTAATTTTAAAATTATCGAAAAAATTAAAGAGTACGAATCGGATTCGAATTTTTGGTTTTATAAAAACTTGAATCGAGACTTGTTCTTATCAGTATTTAAAATGAGTAAATTTATTATAGGTAATTCTTCAGCTGGAATTATGGAGGCTGCAAGTATTCCTATTTCAGCAATTAATGTAGGTTTGCGGCAGCGAGGTAGGTTAGCAGGAGCGAACGTGATTTTTTGTGACTCTGATCGAAAAAGTATTTCAGATGCTATCAATGAATCTTTAACTCCAAGCTTTCTAGAAAAAGTTAAAAACCTATCTAATATTTATGGTGATGGGAAAAGTTGTGAAAAAGCTTATCAGATTATTAAAAAAACAGATTTCAATAAAATGAGACTGAAGATGGAGGATCCCTTAGATGTCACATGATATATTAGTTATTGCAGTTCACCCCGATGATGAAACGTTGGGAGCTGGTGGAACTCTTCTTAAGCATAAAGAAAATGGCGATCGTATCCATTGGTTAATTATTACTAGCATGACTGAGGAAAAAGGTTATTCTCAAAAACAAATAGAAAAACGAAATTTTGAAATAACGGCAGTGGCAAAAGATTATGGATTTTCCTCCGTTAGCGAACTGAAGCTTCCGACGACTTGTCTCGATGAGTTATCAGACTCTACGATCATTGATTATATCTCTAAAGTTTTTAAAGAGATTAAACCTCATACTGTTTATTTGCCGTTTTATAACGATGTTCATTCTGATCATCGTAAAACATTTGACGCAGTATTTAGTTGTACAAAGTCTTTCCGTTATCCATTTGTTAAAAAAGTATTGATGATGGAAACTCTTAGCGAAACTGATTTTGCTCCGGCCCTGTCTCATCTGGCTTTTGTTCCAAATGTTTACGTAGATATTGGAAAATTTATCGAGAAAAAATGTGAAATTCTAAAGCGTTTTGAGGGAGAGATCGCTCCAGCGCCGTTTCCTCGTAGCCTAGAGACAGTGCGTGGATTAGCAACTTTCAGAGGATCGGTTGCTGGATGTTTGCATGCAGAAGCATTTGTCTTACTAAAAGAAATATTATGAAGTACAGTCTTCATGGTTTTCCCCCAAAGGATTGAGCATAATGAAAATATTAGTCACTGGAGCTGCTGGTTTTATCGGAATGCATGTCGCCAAGCAATTGCTTGAGCTTGGTCATGAAGTAGTCGGACTTGATAATCTTAATAACTATTACGATGTTCAATTAAAGCAGGATCGCTTAAACCAATTAATTGTTCTCCCTGGTTTTCGATTCCTTAAAATGGATATTGCGGATCAAAAAGAAATGGAAAATCTTTTTGTGTCAGAAAAATTCCAACGCGTTGTGAATTTAGCTGCACAGCCAGGTGTTCGTTACTCCATTCAAAATCCCCACGCCTATATAAATAGTAATATTGTAGGCTTCATGAATATCCTTGAAGGTTGCCGTCATAACAACGTGGAGCATCTCGTTTACGCTAGCAGTTCAAGTGTTTATGGGGCAAATACAAAAATGCCCTTTAGCGTCCATGACAATGTTGATCATCCAATCAGTCTTTATGCAGCAACGAAAAAATCCAATGAGCTAATGGCCCATACATATAGCCACCTATACGGCTTACCAACCACTGGACTTCGCTTTTTTACCGTTTATGGACCTTGGGGCAGACCAGATATGTCTCCAACTTTATTTGCCACTGCAATATCAGATGGAAAACCAATAAATGTATTTAATGAAGGTAAGATGCAGCGAGATTTCACTTATGTCGATGACATAGTTGAAGGTGTTGTTCGTGTACTTGCTCAAGCGCCTAAACCGAATCCAAATTTTAATTCAGCCAATTCCGATGCGAGTAGTAGCAGTGCGCCTTACCGATTATATAATATTGGCAATCATCGTCCTGTAGAGTTATTGTATTTTATCGAAATTTTGGAAAATGCCATTGGTAAAAAAGCATCTAAAAAAATGCTTCCAATGCAACCAGGAGATGTGCTTGCCACTTACGCCGATATTGATGACCTCAATCAAGCTGTGGGGTTTGCTCCACATACAAAGCTAGAAGATGGTGTAGTTAAGTTTGTTGAATGGTTTAAGGGTTATTACGAAAATAGAAAATAAATTAAAAATCGGAGCGGAAATAAATATGGAAAATAAAAGACACTGTTACGTCATAGCTGAAGCAGGATTAAATCATAACGGATCAATTGAAATTGCAAAAAAATTAATTGATGTAGCTGCAGTTGCAGGCGTAGATGCAGTTAAGTTTCAAAAACGTACCGTTGATAAATTAGCCGTTAAAGCAACTCTCGATGTAAAAGATGATCGCTTTCCAGAATTTGGGAAAACATATCGCGAGATTCGCGAACACTTGGAATTTAATCTTGAAGAGTACCGTGAATTAAAAGCCTATACAGAATCTAAAGGTCTCGACTTCATGTGTACTGCGTTTGATACAGACGCCGTGGACTTCCTGGAAAAGCTTGGAAATAAAAGCTACAAACTCGCAAGTCATAGCTTAACAAATTTAGAATTGCTCGAGTACCTGGCACGTCTTAAAAAAAATACTGTGCTCTCTACTGGAATGGCCGATCTGGAAGAAATCGATAGAGCAGTTGAAATTTTCAAACGTAATAATGCTCCACTTTCTCTTATGCATTGTGTGTCTGCTTATCCAACTCCACTTGCAGAATGTAATCTGGCAATGATGGAAGTGTTGAAAAAACGTTACAATGTACCAGTAGGATATTCTGGACACGAGATAGGTTTTCTACCAACAGTCTTGGCCGTTGGAATGGGAGCTGAGTTGATTGAGCGTCACTACACACTTGATAAAGGCATGACTGGATTTGATCATAAGATGTCTCTTGCCCCAGATGAATTAATCGCAATGATGAGAGATATTAGAGTTGTTCCAAAAATTCAAGGTTCAGGAATTAAAGAAGTGAGTGAAACAGAATGGATCACTCGTCGTAAATATCACGTATCAATGGCCTCTGCTGCAAACATTCCTGCAGGAACAGTGCTTACAGAAAAACTGGTTACATGGAGAAATCCTGGAACTGGAATTCCGACAAAGCTTGCTCATACAGTTCTAGGTAAACGTGCAAACAGAGAAATTCCAGCTGACGAATTACTGTCTGTAGATATGTTTGAGGAAAAATAAATGGCTAACGTTTCAATTATAGTTCGAACAAAAAACGAAGAACGATGGATTGCTCATTGTCTTTCTATGCTCTATCAACAGGACTACACTGACTTTGAAGTGATTCTTGTCGACAATGCCAGCACTGACCACACTGTGGAAATTGCCAAGCGCTATCCGCTTGCGGCCCTTATTAATATTGATAAATTCATTCCTGGAAAAGCGTTGAACGATGGTATTCGTGCTTCGAGTGGGAAATTTATCGTATGTCTGTCGGCCCATTGTGTGCCTAAAAATAAAGATTGGCTTTCGACACTACTTCGCAATTTTGAAAACGATGATAAATTAGCTGGAGTTTACGGAAGACAACTTCCTTTAAGTTTTACCGATGATACAGATAAGCGCGATCTCTTGATTGTTTTTGGTCAAGACCGCAGAGTTCAGTACAAAGATTATTTCTTTCATAATGCCAACAGCATGCTTCGTCGAGAGATGTGGGATAAGTTTCCTTTTGATGAAGAAGTTACCAACATCGAAGATAGAGTTTGGGGAAAAGCAGTTACTATGGCCGGTTATCATATCGTTTACGATCCTAACGCGGCTGTTTTTCATCATCATGGATTACATCAAGGAAATGCTCCGAAGAGAGCTAGAGGTGTCGTCTCCATCATTGAACGTCTTGATTCTGATGTTGTGTTTGAGTTGCCTGAGTCTTGGCATCCAGATAAAGCAAATGTTGTAGCCGTGCTGCCTGTGCAAGGTGAAATCAAACCTAATTCTGAAGCTTATAAACTTCTAGCAAAGTCCATACTTGCTCTTAAAAACTCAAAATATGTTAATAAAATTTATATCGTGGCATCTGATCCAGCTTTAGCAAAACAAATGGAAGTTTTATCTATCGATAGAAAATCAATTCAGAACGCTGAAGCTCTTGGAACTGATGAACTATTACAAAAGAGTCTTGAAAAAATCGAATCATTAGGAGATTTTCCTGAAGCAGTACTATATGTTAATTATGACTATATTTACAGACCAGAAGGCCTCTTTGATGAATTGATAAAGAATGCTCAATATAAGGGATATGACACTGTCTTCCCTGGATATACTGATTATGGACATTACTGGTTAAAAAATAGTGATGATGAATATAAAGAGACTGATCCATCAATGAAAAATCGATCTGAGCGTGAGCCTGTTTATCGGGCATTATACGGACAAGGATGCATGACTTCTGCGGTGGTAATTAGAACAGGAAAACTTGTTGGTGGTAAAGTTGGCATACATCCAATAAAAGATCATCAATGCACTTTACGTCTTTCAAGTTTAAGTAAGACATAATGAATTCCACTTGATTCTTTTTAGATCATTTTCCTAATCCATCTTTTTAAAAATTATCATCCTAGATTAAAGGAAAATTATGCGAATCCTAGCTTTAACTCTTGCCCGTGGCGGTTCTAAATCAGTTCCAAGAAAGAACATTCGACCAATTCTCGATGTTCCACTTATTGCATACACAATTGCGGAAGCCCGTCTAAGTAAATTCATCACTCGTTATATTGTTTCAACAGACGATGAAGAAATAAGACAAGTGGCCATTAAGTACGGTGCCGAAGCACCATTCTTGAGACCGCCTGAGTTTTCTACTGATACGGCAAGTTCTGTATCGGCGATGAAACATGCCGTGCAATGGGTAGAAGAAGAGGAAGGAGTTAAGTACGATTACGTTATCGAGTTAATGTGCACGAATCCGATGAAAACTGTTGAAGATATTGATGCCGTCATAGAAAAATTAATTGCGACTAAAGCAGATTCAGTGATCGCAGTTCACAAACTTGAAGATCATCATCCTATTCGCATAAAAAAAATTGTCGATGATAAAATAGTGGATTTTTGCCTACCGGAAGTTCCAGAAATGCGTCGTCAGGATTTAAAGCCAGACGCCTATATTAGAAGTGGATCAATTTACGGATTAACTCGTGACCATCTCATGGTAGATGGACGACGTTTTGGTTCAGAAAACAGCAGACCTTATATTTTAGTACCGGAAAAAGCAGTTAATGTTGACACGGAAATAGATTTTCTCATTGCTGAAAAATTAATGAGCCAAGCACCAAGAACGTATATAAAACCAGTAAAATAAATATGAATAAACATCGTCCAAAAATTCTCGTAATTACTCCTGTTAGGCATATCAAGGGTGTACCTGAAATTCTTGAAAACACTGGCGCTGTTACTTATATGGATGATCCTACCCTCGCAGAAGTTGTAAATGTTATTGGTGAATATGATGCAATCTATACTAATCCAAATAAATCAAAAGTTTATATTGGAAGAGAAGTTATTGATGCAGGAACAAATTTAAAAGTTATTTGTACAGCTTCAACTGGAACTAACCACATTGATAAAGCTTACGTTGCAGAAAAAGGTTTACCGATACTGGCCTTAACAGAAGAGCGTGATGTCATTGAAAGAATAAGCTCTACTGCGGAACTCGCATTTGCTCTGACTATGTCTAGCCTACGTCATGTTGTCAAAAGTCATAACAACGCTTTAAAAGGCGAATGGGATTATACCAAATATATTGGCCGCCAGATGAATTGTCTTACGATCGGTGTTATCGGTTATGGCCGCTTAGGTTCTATGTATGCTCATTACTGCAAAGCTTTTGGGTCGCGAGTTCTTATTTATGATCCATATAAAAAAGTCAAAGATAAAGAATTGATTCAAGTCGATGATATTAAAAATCTCCTTCAAGATTCAGACGTCATTGCCATTCATGTTCATGTGACTGAAGAAACTCTTGGGATGATCAATGCAGATTTCTTTAAACTAATGAAAGATGATGTTCTCATCGTAAATAGTGCTCGAGGAGATATCATCAATGAGAATGATCTTGTCGAGTTTTTATCAAAAAATCCCAAGGCTAGAATTGCTACAGACGTGTTGGCCGATGAAGTGAGAAATCGCCTGGAGAGTCCTTTACTAAAATATGCACAGAGTCATGGTCAGGTAATTGTTACCCAACACATAGGTGGAATGACAAGAGAAGCTCAGGAAATTGCTTTCGGTCATGCGGCTAAAAGATTAAATAATTTTTTTCTTAACAGCTAGCACAAGTCTCAACCTAGACTTAAAACAGAGAATTCAGTAAAGTATTAATACAAAAAAATTGTTAGAAGGGGTAGTGGTATGGCGCGACATATATTTGGTAAAGAATTAGATGTTACAAAACTTAAATCAAACGTTTTGAGTGATCTTAATAAGCACATTGGAAAAATACATTTCATGATGGATGAGCTTAAGAATATTGGTAAAATTGTTACGCAGCCAAAATGCTTTATTTGTAATTCAACAAAATCGTCACATTTTTCAAATGTTTATGGATTTGAATATGTTGAATGTTCAGACTGCTCTCATGTTTATACGCAGACGAGATATAGAGACGAAGATATAATTGAATTTTATACTGAGAATGCAACTTATTCACAGGTGACTTATGCTAACAAGGAAACTTGTAATTATAGAAGAGATTGCGTTGCCAAACCTAAGTTTGATTTTGTAATAGATAATATTTCTGGAATACCTAGCACAAAAAAATGGCTTGATGTAGGTTGTGGAATAGGTGATTTGGTTTCAGTTGCAAATGACAGTGGTTGGGATTGTACTGGTCTAGAGTTAAGTCGTCATTCGATTGCATTCTCAAAGGAAATATTTAATCAAAACCTTGTTCAATCCACACTCGAAGATCATGCAGCAAAATCAAACGATAGATACGATATAATTTCTTTCATTGGTGTTCTTGAACACGTAATAAATCCAATAAAGCATTTAGAAATTACACATGAATTACTTGGTCAAGATGGGTATGTACTCATTCAGGTTCCTAATGCTTTGTCGATGTCGACATTTACTCAGGATATATTTCCCAATACCGTTTTCAGACATATGAGTCCAGTTGAACACATAATGCTTTTTAGTCAAACCTCTCTTGAAAAAGCTTTGACTCTAACAGGATTTGAGCCAGTTGTTTATTGGTGGCATGGACTTGATAGTTATGAAATTTTAAATCAAATAACTCTACTCTCTAAAGAAGAGATTCATAATACAAAATTTAACAATGCTTGGATGAAATTAATGAGTGAAATCCAATTAGTTTTTGATAATAATAAATTGAGTGATCGAATTCTTTGTTTAGCAAAAAAAATATAAATGCGTAGAAGTTCCACAAAACTTAACAGTGTACGCAAGCTGATGCAAGATAATGATATAGAGACGCTCTTGATTCAGCGATCTAGCAACTTTGCATGGCTCACAAACGGAGCAGAATCACCTGTCAGTATTGCAACTGACGGTGGATCTGGGGCAATTTTAATAACCAAAGAAAATGAATATATTCTTACTAATAATATCGAAGCAGAACGTTGGCAAAAAGAACAGCGTCTAGAAGATTGGGAATTTGTTATAAGTTCTTGGGAAGATGGCTGGTCTTCTTCAGTAAAAAAAAAATCATCCGGTAAAATTCATAGTGATCTTCCCTTTTTAGAGGCAATAGATATTTCTGCAAAGATCAACTCTTTGCGCTACATCTTGAACGAAGATGAACTAGTGAGATACAGAGAGCTTGGAGCTGCTACAGGCCGTGCCTTGCAAGCTGCAGCGGGAAACGTACGTGTTGGCATGACTGAGTGGGAGATTGCCGGTCTAGTCGCGAATCATTGTTATGCAAATAATATTCGTCCGATTGTGAACCTGATAGCCGTTGATGAGCGAGTTTTTAAATATGGCCATCCATTACCAACAGAAAAAAAAATGGAACGTTATGCAATGTTAGTTCTTTGCACGAGAAAATTTGGTCTGATTGCTTCGGCTACTCGTCTTATTCATTTTGGTTCAATTCCGGATGCACTCCAACGAAAAATGAATTCTTGCGCAAGAATAGATACAGAAATGATTCATGCCACCCGAGAAGGGACAACGTTATCGGATATTTTTAATGTGGCTCAGAAAAATTACAAAAAAGAAGGCTTTAAAGACGAATGGAAAATTCATCATCAAGGTGGATTAACTGGCTTTCAAACGCGAGAAATTTTAGCGACGCAAGAAACAAAGCATTCCATTTCTCTGAATCAAGCATTTGCTTGGAATCCTAGTATCAAAGGGACGAAATCAGAAGATACAATATTGTTAACCAGCAGAGGAATTGAGTTGATTACACAAGTGGACGAATGGCCGCTAATAGAGTGTAATGGTATAGGGCGTCCGGATATTTTGGTTCTATAAAGTGAGTAAAGTTTGAACTTTTTTAAATTTCATGTTTCTAAAATTCTATATATTCTTGAAAAAATTAATTTAAAATCACGATTGGTTTTCTTTGTTCTATTTTTATATTATTTTTTCACAGTATTGAGCACAACTCTACAAAGTGTTGCCATGGTTTTAATGGTAAATCTTTTTACAGGAAAATCCCTTTTAAATGGTGAAAGTGGATTATTTTTATATCTCGATAAAATGATCAAGTGGATTGGAGTTGATCCTCAAATACCAGGAATAGTTCCCTTTCTTATTTTCCTTTTTTTAATCAATTTAATTATTAAATTTTTGATTTCAGTCTTTGATGGTTATTTAACGGCAAACCTAAGAAGAAAAATGCAAGAGTCCGTTTTTAAGCATTTTCTTTTTGGTGATTGGTCATACATGAGAAATTTTCGTGTAGGAGATGCTGTTGGGACTAATACTCAAGAGGCGATGACTGTTTCAAAATATTTAACTTCAGGCGTGTCTGCAATTTATTACATTCTCACTGGAGTTTCAACGCTCGCTATGGCCCTATGGGCGAGTTTTAAAATCACAGTTGTTTTAGGAGTCATTGCTCTTCCTCTCATGTTTCTCATGAAAAAAATGTTTTCATTGCAAGCACGTTATTCAAAAAAATCCGCTCTTCTTCGGAATGAATTTTCAGGTGACATTACAGACCGCTTTAATGGATTATTGCAAGTTCATGTGGATCACAATTATGAGTATCATTTAAAAGAAGGCCTGTGTGTTCAAGAGGAGCTCACTCATTTAGATTTTATGACTGGCGTTTGTCTGGCAGTTACAAGTTCATTTAATCTCTTGCTACCACTAGCTGCGCTTATTGGTTTTTCGATTTGGCTCTTTTTTTATGGAGCAGGTAATCTTCCGAATTTGGCTTTAGTTGCAAGCGTCGGGGTGTTAGGACTTAAAGTGGCGAGTCAATTGAATGGAGCAGTTTCGTCTATTGGCAATTTATCGCGCCTGTCTGGCAGTTTGTATCCTGTAATTGATGCTCTCTCAGTGCCTTCGATTCCGGAGAGAAAATTGATTAAACAACATGTTAAAAGTGTTGAACTTAATAATGTGAACTACGACTATAAAAATAATAATGTTATTAATAATGTAAGCCTTAAAGCTGAAATAGGAAGACCTTTAGTTTTAAGTGGGCGATCAGGTAAAGGTAAGACCACTCTCGCCAATTTAATTGCGGGATTGTATTTTCCAATAAAAGGAGAAGTGCTTTACGTAACAGAAGATAATTCTAAGCTTGAGAGTCAATTTTATAGAGCACATATTGGTTTTGTGACCCAGGATATCTATTTATTTAAAGGAACACTCCGTACCAACTTAGTTTCTACCTTAAAATACAGCGATGAAAAAATTTGGTCCGTGCTAGAACAGGTCGATGCACATGAATTTGTTCGTGCTATGGGCGGACTTGATACTGAGAGTGCCGAAGCTGGAAGATCTTTATCCGGCGGCCAGAGAAGGAGATTAGGGATTGCTAGAGTGCTTCTTTCTGGATGTGAAATTCTCATTTTCGACGAAGTAACTGCTGGGCTCGATCAGAAAAATAAGGATGCAGTTATG
>JAQTTZ010000062.1 GCA_028710485.1 Bacteriovorax sp.
TATCAATTCTGCTGGTAATTTATAGATTTATTTATATAAAATAAATTCGGATATAAAGTATCCGGGAGAAATAATGACTCAGATAAATTATTATGCCGTTGTGACCTGCACTTTGCTCTATATTGTATTGGGTGCTCTCTGGTATACCGTTATATTTGGAAAGTCTTGGATGAGTTTGATGGAGATTACTCTAGCGCAGCTAAAGACTACGGAAGTACAGGAGCGGGCAAAGCTTGGAGTTGTGACTTCCGTTGTTTGTTATTTTTTAATGGCCTTAACTCTTTCGTGCTTCATCCGGTATGGTGGTGCGAAAACTGCAACTGATGGATTAGAAATTGGAATGCTTTGCTGGTTTGGCTTCACTTTTACAACGATGTTACCAAATCATTTATTTTCAAAAAAGTCAATCTCCCTTGCCATTATCAACTTAGGTTATCCTCTGGTTGGCATGTCTTTAATGGGGATGATCCTCGCTACTTGGTCGTGAAACTTTTCTTGGGTATTGAAATTCCTGATGAACTAAAACAAAAAATATTTCGATTTTTGAAACCGATACAGATTACTTCTAAAGGATGGGAAGCTCCGCAAGACTACCATCAAACATTATTGTTTCTAGGTGAAACTTCCGAGGAAGAATTATCAATAATCAAACAACGACTTGCCTTGTTTGTATTTCACTCGTTTGAACTTCAGACGGCAACCTTTGAATTTTTTAATCGAAGGATTTTGTTTTTAAGTTTTGAACCATCCAATGAATTATTAGAATTTAAAAAAGAAATTGATCACACTTTTCCCGAATGGCTAAGACCCAATGAAAAGGTTTTCACTCCTCATCTCACGGTGAAGCGATGGCAGCGTTATGAATATGATTATTTAGCAGAGGGAATAAAGGCAAGAGTTTTTCCACCCAACAAATTTAAAGTTTCCGAACTCGTACTTTTTAAGTCTGAAAAGGATTTAGAAAATAATAAATATCACATCATTCACAGAGTTAAGCTCAAAAAGTAGTTACTTAATTCCGATAACTCTTTCATGCCACTCCGCAATTGATTCTTTGGGATAACGTTTGAAAACTTTATCTTTTTTGCCTTTATTAATTACCACCCATGGGGCCTTGAATTCTACCAGGCAATGAGTTCTTTCAGGAGGAATAGGTAAGGGAGTATCGATAGCTGAAGCAAAAGGGTGAATGAGTTCGGGCCATTCTGGAGAAAAAAGCCACAAAGCTGAACCACAAAGGCCACAGAAATTTCTTTCAGCAGTGCTTTGCCATTTCCTCTTGTCTTCAGGGTTTTTAATTTTAGCTCTATAAATTTTAAGATTTTTTTTTCCGCTAACCACAAGTGTATTGGCCTTTCCGCTAATATTAATGGCAAAGCCACCACCCCCCTGAGTTTTTCGGCATACGCTGCAATAACAAAGCTGATAAGGATAAATGTTTTTTGATTTCAACGAAAATTTCACTGCCTGGCAATGGCATGAACCCAATAATTCATAATCAGTGGTCATATCTCCCTTCCTTTTTTAGATGGATAATCATTTTTTCTTCTTGGTATTAAATATCCGACCTCTAATCCATAAGCGTTCAATGGGACTATAAGCCGCGACGATTGGTAGTATTGCAATCATTCCAGGTATGCCCGCCATGCTTGCGCCTAATAAGAGCGATAAAAGAACAACCAGGGGCGAGAGCTTCATTCTGCTTCCATAAATATATGGAGTTAAAACATAACTTTCAAAAAGATGATAAAGAATGTGGATGATGAGGATTGTAACCGCTGCCTTGATGGAAACAGCAAAACCCAACATGGCCGAAATGAAAGCAATTGTAATAAAGCCAATCACTGGCAAAATATCTAAAATTGCAGCCAGCGCAGCCAATGTAATAGCTCCAGGAATATGTAAAACCGATGCAGACGTATAAACAACAATCGCTGCAAGGCTGGAAACAATCGCTTGCCCAAACACATAAGCCGTCATAATCGGATTAATTTCTTGAACGGTTATATCTAGTTTGGTTTTTATATTTTCAGAAAAATGTGAGCGCAACCATCTGTATGAGCGAGAGCCGTCAATAAACATAAAAATCGAAGCAATAAATAGTAATCCAAAGTCGAATACTCCTCCCAGCGTTTGTTTGCCGATTGCTGCTAAATAGGAGCGCAGGCTGGTCATGATATCAGGCGAGCTATTGATGAAGTCTTTCATATGGGTTTCAATTGATGTGGCAAATGGAAAAATAAAAAGCTGTTTTTTGATTTGTGAAGAAAGGTTAAATATATCCATCATCTGGCTTACTACGTGAGGAATAATAAAAATAACAATGAAGAGCATAAGGCTAATATAAAGAATAAGAATTGTTGTGAGTGCAATCTTTTCTCTCCATCCCTTTTTGATTAGAAATTTTTTTGCCGAAGAAAGTGTCATTGCAATATTTATGGAGATAAATAGCAATAAAAAGTGGTAGCTTAGTTGAAAAATAAACAGTGCTATAATTAGGGCAAAAAACAAATTAACATAAGTTCGAAAAGGGATTTCGATTTTTGTAATTTTTGTTCTTTCATTTTCTTCTGTTTTATAATGGTTCATTTTTTATTATGAGATTCTCTAAAAAACAGCGTCTTGTATAAGATGAATATGTTATACTTCTCATAGTCTTCTAAGTGGTTATCATCAAATGCCCTTTTTCATTCTGTCGTTCGCTTGGCAACTAGTTTTGACAATTCACTTATTCCAATTGGTGGTGTTGCTTGCCATGGCAAAACAAAAATGTTTGCAGATAAGCCTCCCTTGATTCGTTCAATCTGTTTACGTTCACCATTCATCCTTGCGGATAATAATGGGTCGTGCGTTCCAGATGCCAAAATACTTTTGTTAATGACCCATGCATAGGGTTCAATCTTTGCGCGTCTAAGATCTTCCTGAAGAGCTGCTGCTTGAGAGACGGGAGTAATCTCTGGCAAACTCACTAAAATAATTCGTGTATAATCTGGATCCTGCAATCTCATCAACGGCGTAACGATACGATCGAGATTAATACCAGCTTTTGATAAATCGCGGACTGATTGACGATGATAAGCTCCTGTTGCATCCATTAGTAAAAGAGAGTGTCCAGTAGGTGCAGTATCCAGTACCACAAAAGCACTTCTTGCTTCACTTACAATTTTCGAAAAAGCATGAAAAACTGCAACTTCTTCTGTGCAAGGTGAAAGCAGATCCTCTAGCATTAATGCTCTTTCTTGAGCGTTAAGTTTCGCGCCCTTGGTTTCCATTATTTTATCAATGTATTTTTGAGTTTCAATTTTAGGATCAATTTTACTAACCTGAAGACCAGACAAGCTTCCATTAAGTGTTCCTATTATATGTGCTGCTGGATCAGTTGTACTAAGATGCACCGTCTTGCCTCGCTCAACTAAACCTATCGCCAAAGCTGCGGCGATAGTTGTTTTTCCAACTCCACCCTTGCCCATGACCATAATCAGGCCATGCGTAGATTTTGAAAGTTGATCAATTAAAATATCAAGGCCCATGTTATTTTCATTTAGGTTGATCATTTTCTTTGATGAGACTTGATTTGGTTGAAGATCTCCGCTAAGCAATGCGCGAAGTGCAGGGAGGCCTACGGTATCGAAGGAGCGAAGTGGTATTTGTTCTGTTGGTAATTCGAGTAGAGATTTTGGCATTTCATCGATAGCTTTTTGGGCCAGGTTTTGGATTGAAGCTGCCACTGAGTCCTCTGGATCGCTTGCTTGAAAAACGGCATTAATTATTAATCTTTGATTGCGAAGGCCCAAGAGTCGCAATTCATCCGATGTGCGAGCAGCTTCTGAAATTGCGCTTTGATCAGGCCTTGTCACAAGTATAATAGTTGTTAGTGATTCATCGCTTAAAGCTCTGAGTGCTGCAAGAAATCTTTCTTCTTGCATCTTTAAGCCCGAGTGTGGTCCTAAACAACTTGCTCCACGATCATTATCTTCTAAAAATCCCGTCCATGCCTTTGGTAAACTAAGTAGCCTTAAGGTATGACCCGTTGGAGCAGTATCGAACACTATATGGTCATACTCAGTTGAACTATCGGCCAACAAAGCTGCGAATTCATCAAAGGCCGCAATTTCCGTCGTGCATGCGCCGGAGAGTTGTTCACGAACTTCAGATAAACCTTCTTCACTTGTATCAGATGCCATTTTATCAATCACGCGTTTACGATAAGATTCGGCGGCATTATCAGGATCAATATTTAAAACAAACAATCCTTTCGCGTTAGGCACGGACACAGCAGTATTTTTTAATTCTATGCCAAGCATTTCATCGAGGTTTGAAGCTGGATCAGTACTAACTAAAAGCACTTTTTTACCTGAGTCTGAGAGTGTTAATGCTATCGCTGTCGATAGAGATGTTTTACCAACTCCGCCCTTGCCGGTGAAAAAAAGAAAGCGTGTAGAGTTCGTGAGAATTGCTGATAACATTGGTGATCCTTTTCGTTGGTATTCATCCACTAATAAATTTTAGTGCAATGGACTTACATCTTACGACAATATTCTAATATAAATTAGATACTTTTTTTCTATGGATTTCTTTCATTCGCCAGCCATTATTCTGATGGCGTTTTTTTCCCTTCAACTGTGAATACCTAAAGTTTTTTTTTTATCTTTCGATAGAGAAGAAAAAACACTGGGAAAAATCAGATGAAGAAAAAAAATAACGTCCTATTTATCATCTCAATAATTTTATTAAGCACAACTACTGAAGTATACGCCAGAGGGGCCAGACGGCCAGTTATCACAACACCCGATGCTCCAACTCCAGTACCAACCCAACCAGTCGAAACCACTCCTACTCAAGGGGGACCTTATGTTGATCAAATCAAAACTCTCGTGGGATCATCAACATGCGTGAGCACTTCATGGGCTGGTCGCGGAAGAGCACCTGCCGGATATATAAAAGGTGTAGCTCTAAGTTACGCTAGAAGTTTATGCCGTCTTAAAGAAAAATCTTCATTGTCTTTAATAATGAGTGCCGCTAGCTCTGGTAATGCCGCTAAGGATGCCCTTACACACTACAAGTCAGTTTTTGCAGCTATACCAATCTCTGTCAAAACAGCTGGCGAAGAACCTTTACGTGCCCTTTATACGCTTGGAATTGGGTTAGGAATGAGAGAAAGTTCAGGAAGCTATTGTGAAGGATGGGATAGATCAGCTGGATCTAACCGCCCCTCAAGTGCAGCAGAGGCCGGAGCTTTTCAAACAAGTTATGATTCAATGGTTTTATCTCCTGAATTAGCGAAACTTTATACTGAATATAAGGCAACACCAGGACGATGTTTTCTCGATGTCTTTAAGCAAGGTGCAAGTTGCAAGGCCCCTAATATTTTAGGAAAGGGAGCAGGAGCAGAGTATCAGGCATTTAATATTGCATGTCCGGCCTTTGCGACAGAATACGCGATGACAATGTTGCGAATTCAACGTGGCCATTATGGACCAATCAATAGAAAAGAAGCACAGGTTGTTCCCGCTTGTAATCAATTGCTAAAAAGTATTCAGGATTTAATCGACAACGATCCATATGCTTGTCAGGATATTTAATAAAGGATTCATGAAGCTACTGATTCAAATTATCCTTTTTTCAATGTATTCAATAGCCACTTCCACGGAAGTGGTTCCGATCAATTAAAGAATGGCACTTTAGATTTGCATGGATTTTAATACCGAAAATGATTCTCTAAAGTTTCCTTTGCTGTAACCTTCGGATTCAAATTTTTTAAGGAAGTTTTCTAATTGAAAAGTTGCACCTTCTGCAAGAATACAGCGAGCAAGGATACCCGTTAAAATGAAGACACAGGTAAGAGGATTTAATCGATGGGCATTTATTTTCTGAGGAAATCCTGTGCCATCTGGCATTTCATGTTGCTCTAGTAGGATTCGATCAATATCATTTGGGATTTCTTTAAAAAATGAGATCATTTTCTTGGTCGCTTTTGGGTGATTCATAAAAGTTATAATCTCATTTTTATCTAATGATTTTTCAATCTCTAAAAAATGACGATAATTATAAACTTTAATAAGAGAAGCTGAATTCAGTGATGCATCTTGAATAAAAGCAGCAATTGTTAATTTTAAAATATTGGCATCAGTATCCCATACCATTTTTTTGGCCACAACTGATGCAAGCAACGAGTGTAAAGTATAAAGATCAGATGGATATTCTCCTGATAGGTTTGTTTCTTTCCAGAAATTATCGAGGAGATTCGTTTTTGTAATTATAGAGACAGATTGTTGAATATTTTCTTTAGTGATCTGAGCTAGTTCAGGAGTCATACCATGAGACTTGGCCATCTCACTAAGTTGGGCATGAGCAATACTCATTTTAGTGTCCACTGGAAGTTCGGAGCTATTCATTAGATTAAATATTGTTGAAAATATAATCTGATTAATACTTTTGTGGTCATCGTCTTTTAAGATAAATAACTTAGTAAGAGATTTGCTTTGATATTTATTAAAATCGGATAAATCAAAAGCATCATTCTTATTAAAACACTTTACAAATTTATTGTTTGAAAACCGGATGTAGATATCTGCAGGAGTTGCTCCCAAAAGAAAGAGAAAGTTTGTAGTAATAGGGATAAAATCATTATTCTCATCTGCAGAAGTGTTATCTTTTATAATTAATTTATATAAGTTTTCTATTCCGGAATATACATCGGGCTTTTGAATATTATAAAATATATTTTGAGGTGAGTATAAATTGGGAAGATCTGTTGGTGCAACGGTAGAACAGAGAACAAATTTGGTTTTTTGTTTCTCGTCAGTAATATATTTTAAAACGATATTACCCATGCCGTTAGGCATATTGTGATCGCATATACAAAGATCAATTTTAAATGTTTTTAAAATTTGAATGGCATCATTTCCACCGTTGGCAATGTGTACAATTACACCAATAGGAAATAGGCCTTTGATTAGATAATCCATAATTTCTGCGCATTCGTCTTCATCATCAACAATGAGAATATTCATTTGTATAGCCTATTAAATAAAAAAAGCACCTCGGTTGAATTATATGCATTTAATATTCAATATTGGTAGACTGTACAAATTTACCAGGGTCATCGTGTGATATAGTTGCCTGATTTTACTATGGCAATAACTTAAAAATAATAATGCATCATTAAATAAGCGTAGTCGGCGTATTCACTTGATTGGATTGCTACTCTTTTTTTCGACCAAATTCCTTCAAACTCAAAATGCGGCCTTGGATACCATTCCATTCCTGCACCATAAGAGTTTGCTAAGGTTAGACCATCGTTTAAATCTGATTTTTGATAGTCTTCTAAAATAACAGCATGTACACCTTTAATAAATTCATACCCGAGTTTACTA
Source organism: Bacteriovorax sp. (assembly GCA_028710485.1). GTDB lineage: Bacteria > Bdellovibrionota > Bacteriovoracia > Bacteriovoracales > Bacteriovoracaceae > Bacteriovorax. The sequence continues at coordinate 7,377 of JAQTTZ010000062.1, forward strand.
AAATGAAACAGACCGCTCTTTTTATCAAACCCTTTTTGAAGATCAAATTCTGTTAAGTAATAAAACTTTTTAGTGAACCCTAAAAGGGCATGTGCACCGATTATTTGTCTGCTTTGACCTTCTAGATCACCGATCCACAAGTCTCCACCAACTTTATAAGAATCAAAAAAACTGTAATTGATCTGAGCGTTAGCCGCCTTTTCGATCTGGGGAATTTCATCAGACTTTACTTGCTTGGAGTAAGATATCGACGAGTTCCATTTTTCACCACTCCACATTGCTTCGACCTGATCGCGCTCACTGCCTTCATCAAAACCTAATCCTCTTCTGGTTGCGAGTATATGTTCGGCGATATTGACGCCGAAATTGGGAATAAATCTTCCTGCTCTGATCGTAAGTTCTTCCATCGCTTGGTATTGAAGAAAAAATCTGAGGAATTCTCCTTTAACCGTGTTTCCTGCTTCTTGTTTCCCAAAAAAAGAAACAAATTTTACTTTCTGATATTTAAGCGATGTCTCAATTCCAGTCTGCATCCGAATAAATTTATCTTCTGTTGATTGGGAATTTTTATTATGAAATTGAACGGCCCTTAGATCTCCTCCAATATTAAACCAATTCTTTAAGAAGGGTTGATCAACAGCCCCGTAGAAAGGTCTAGCTTCCTTGGCACCTCCCCAGGTGCTGAGTAATTCTGCGGAAATACCCCTTCCATAGGCATTTAATAGTCCACCTCCTGTTGGGGATTCGTGACAGGCCAGGCAATTTACATAGTGTTGGCGAATCATTTCGGGATAAGCGAAAGCTTTCGAGGAGAATACAGAGCTGGCTAAAAATAAAAAAGATAAGAACCAATTTTTCATCTAAACCTCTGATCATTTTTCCGATTTTCTATTATATGTTTTGAATATTTTCCATCGAATGGGCGCAATTAGAAGTATCAACCGTCACCTTGGACGTCAAACGAGTTGAGCCTTCAAAGTGTTTTTGTATTGATGAATGGTTTAAAAGATAGTCTTAGATTATCTATAATGTCATGGATAACCTTAAGCTATCCATGACAATAGTTTTTTGATGTTGGTTAGTTGATTTTTTTGACTAAGTTAATTTTTGTATCGATTGCGACTATGTCTGCAACAACGACACCTAGATAATTTGGAATTTCAATGCCAAAATCAGTTAGCTTTATATTGAATTTAGCGACCAATTCTAATGATTCATTCAGAGAGAAGGTCCCAGCTACTTTTTGCTCTTTTCCATGGAGAGTTAGTTTTCCTTCGAAAGCCTGATCCTTAACATCTGAAGGTTTTGCTTCAAATCCATTTGGTAGAGTTATATTCTCACTTTTCAAAAGAGCTGTTGGAAATTTTTTTACTTGTAAAAATTCTTCTTTCATATGTTCATCTCGCAGACCAATCCCAGTATCAAGATCATTTAAAACTAAATTTGATTCTACTGACATTTTATTGTCATTAATTCTTGCCTTTGTGACGGGCGCATGTGCGACACCTTTAATTTTTATCATTGCAGGTTTTCCAACTGCTAAAAAATTTATTTCACCAGATTGTTTTGCATTTTCCAAATTCATCGAAGCCATTGTTGTAGCCGAGAAAAGCAGTGTTGATATGTATAATAAATATTTCATAATTCCTCCGTGGGCATTAAGGCACAGTTTCTGGTGAGCCTTTATTAAGCCAGGTTAAAAAGATCTGTTTTTGGATACTAGTAAGTGGACGATTTGTAGGTCTTGGCATTGATCCATTGCTTATTACACTTTTAATGCCACTTCTTTCGTTGAAAACGCTTTCATATGTTTCCAGATTAATTCCGGCACTGTTTCCACCACTATTGGAATGACAACTAATACAGCGAGGTTCAATCACGCGAGTATTTACCATTTGATAATCTATTTTATTTGGATCAGGCATTACTTCAGCTGGAGGAATCGTTGGTGTTGAACTTGGCGTTGGCACGGGCGCTGGAGTAGGTGATGGTGTTGGTGATGTTGACCCAACAGTTGGGGTTGGGGAATCGAGAGGCCCACCAGCATCAATCCATGCAAGAAAAACTTCTTTTTCTTTTGCAGTTAGTGGAGAAATGTATTTTGGCATACTACCCGAAGTCACTGCACTACTTATCGCCGCCAAATGGCCACTGACGTTTGCGTATGATTCAAGATTTACTCCACCAGCATTTCCACCACCATTTGAATGGCATCCTAAACATTTAGGAGCAATAATTCCTGCAGCAATTGTTTGATACCCTGGAATTGTGCCTGTTGGAAGCTTTTGAATTGTTTGGTTGCCGGAAGTTGTATCCTGAGTTTTTGGAACGGAGTAATTACAACCCGTCATTAAAACAAATAAAGATAAGAAATGAATTTTAGTCATAAGTATTTCCCAGAAAAAATATATGGACAAGCTCGAATTATGAGCTCTTGACTGTTTATGTTTTTTAATCTTTTTGATCTTCACCCATTAATAATGCAGATGCCATGCCAAAAGAGAGGACTTCAAGATACCGATTGGTACTAAGTGTTGTTAAAACTATTTTTGGAAGTGGAGCATTTTGACTATTATAGTGATCCTGAATTTTTTGCTGGGAAAGAGCTAGCGAGACAAAGTTACACCGAGTAATTGGTTCTAAAGTTATGAGGAGTAATAAGAGAGACTAAAAATTAAGAAATTTTTCCATTAATAATTAATAGTTTTATAATTGCTGCTCGGATTGAATACACGCCATTCGCCATGTTTTTTCTCCATCGAAGTAAACTCCTTCGCTATGAAGAAATCCGCTTAACAGAACTTTAATTTAAAAGGAGCACCTAGGTAAAAATACTAAGGGGTGCATGATGACATCGATAGATTTTGTGTGTTGGCACAGAGCCAAGCTTCGAGAAGGCGGTTCTCTTTGCTATTCAAAGCGCTCAACATCTCTGTTTGCGCCATCTTTAACCATTGCTGTCTACCCTTTGCAGTGTTGAGTACAATTCGAGGCACCGTACTCGGGAATCTATCTTGAAATTGGTCCAATGTCGTACCCCAAGGGCGGATCATACCTGATGGTATAGTGATCGCAGCATCATTAGGTAATAGAGCGAGAGTGCGCTGATCTTCTATGCTCAACTCCGCATCGCTGCCGTTGATATCAATCTTGAACGAGGTGGTCATGCCATTCCTAAAGAAGAAATTCTTGAATGCTCCCGGCTTCTTCATGTCTTCGATAATGTTTCCCGATATCGCAAACATATATCCAGAAGTCTCCAGCCCTGCATTGAGTACCTTTTCGAAGCAAGTAGGCTCTATTCCCGTAAGTTTCGCGCAAGCCGTCTCGATCCATATTGCAATCGTCTTCGGCCTGATGTCGAGAAGGTAGGCAACTGCTCTACGAGAATGTCCGAGAGCGGTATCAGGCATGGAATATTCACAAATAAGAACAAACTGCTTCGGCCACTCGAAGAGGTCGGCGTCTACTTGCGGACAATGGTTGGTTGACTCGGTTACTGCGTATGCAGATTTCTGCGCTTTCTCGACTTTGGTGACATGTTCAGGGTCAGGGGATTGCGCAAAACCAAGACTAAACGAGATAGATAATGCAAGAGAGATAGAAAATATAGTGAAAGATTTCATGATTCATACTCCTGGCCGATTGGAGATTCGGCGGTAGGGTTTTTGAGCCTTAATCCTTCATCAACGTAATCCTTTATTAACTTAATTCAAAATTAATTTTGTCATTGGAAAATTCTTCAATCTTCTTTATAAAATGTTTTGCAGTATTTGAAGCCAATATAGGCAATATCAATGCGACAAGAAGCGTAAGGGAGCCTTTACGTGAATGAGCTTATAATTTTTTAAAATATTTTAACTATTAAAATGCTCTATTAGCAATTTCATGATTTTCTAAATCATAGATTTTAAGTTCAACTTTTTGGTTGTTTTCATATTCGTTGGCAATAACTTTTCCGAAACTTTACTGGCCTTCAAATCTTCCATAACTAGGAGTTGTCACCAGAAATTGTTGAACTTCTATCAGTTGAGCTTCACTCACATGACCATTTGCAACTAATTGCTTGCTAGAGAATTTGCCGATTCTCGGCGCAAAGACATCACTTCAAAATCATAACCTGCACGACGGGCTTTAATCGAAGTCCAGTTTACTCCAGAAGCAAATACTGAGAATGAATTCAACATCAAAGCAATTCTTGCACCAATTAGCCAGGCACAAAATCTAAAATTAATTTTAGATAGTTGTCATTGGTTGATTGCCAAATCTTCGTGAAAATGGAAAAGTTAAATTAGCAATAATTTAAAATTTCGGAAACACTAAAAAACAAATCTGGAATTGAAGAAGGAAAGACAAGATTTGAAGTGATGAAGCTCTATTTGTCTTCACTCAAGGAGGAGATATAAATGGATAAGCAATATTTACCAGAATTGATCGTCGGTAAAAGAATTTCCTTGAAAAGGCATAATATTAGCTTGGCCCAAAAGATGTTTGAATACGTTACGGAAGACGAAAAAAGACTTTCTCGCTTTTTACCTTGGCCAAAATTTATTAATAAAGTTGAAGACGAGATTGATTTTATCAATAAGTGCAACGATTTATGGGAGAAAAATGGAGCAGCTGATTATGGCATTTTTAGAAATGAAGATAATGAGTACATAGGGAACATTTCTTCATTTGCTCTCAGTTGGGCCAATGAAAGTTGTGAAATAGGCTACTGGATTTTAGGAAAATTTGAAGGGCATGGTTATATCTCTGAAGCAGTCGTGGCGCTGGAAGAAGTTTTATTCAAAATAGGATTTAATAGAATTGTTATTCGCTTTGATCCACTCAATAACAAATCAGGATCAATTCCTAAAAGACTTAACTACATTTACGAGGGAACATTAAGGGAATCCATCAAAGTTAATGAAAGGTTTAGAGATTTAGAAGTGTATTCAAAAATTAGATCAGATATAAGCAATTAGATCAAACAAGGAAATTCCTCTGATGAAAAACTATTTAATTCTATTCGCGCTTGTTGGCCTTTCAAGTGGCTGTGCCGTTCAACAAACCGTCTCAGACAAAGATATTGATCTTTATTGCCAAAGGCTCAACGTACTTCATCAAAAAGCGGTAGCGATATCGTCCAATATAGCAAATATCAAAACAACAAGAACGGTGAAAGGCAGCCCATATAAAAGGAAAATTATTTCAAATTGCCATGAGGGATTTTGCCAAGAGATAGAAGATTCACGTGGGCCTATCTTTAAGTACGAACCTAAGCATCCTGATGCAAACAAAGAAGGATACGTAGCTTATCCTAATATCACGTTGGAAGAGGAACAAGCCGATCAAAAAAAATGGGAATTAATTTATACAGACGTTTATAAATATGCACCCGTTACCCACGAATTTTTTCTAAAAGATCCGAAAGCTAAAATGTGCTTTGATAAATATCCATTTGTTGACGAACGGTATAATTTTCAAAAATACTTTAATAATTAATCCATGATCACATGAAGTCGAAGCATTTTTATATTGCTCAAGCTTCAATAAATATACTACGCAAATTTCAGATAAAATAGAAGTTATTATTTTTGAAAAAAATCTATAAAAACAAAAAAGCCCCAGAAGGTTAACCCGGGGCCAATTATGATTACCTCTTGCGAAGCTCTCTATTTGAATTGAATTTTAAGAAGTCGCCATCATCCTTGCGGGAAAAATGGGTGAATGCTTAGTCGAATTTAGAACTACATGGCTCTAGGTAAATTAATCATTGTTCCATTTCGCTTCAAGGTCACTGGCGGACCCATTGAACACGTTCACATCCATATCAAATTTTGTGCCGGGAACATTGTATAGGCATGATCCTGTGGTTGAGCAATTGAGCTCACTCGAGAATTGCCATAAGAAATAATTTGGCCATACCCCGGAAGGAAAATCAGTGAGATTAGATTTGAATCTTGCATACCAAAGTTTTGATTGTTGGAACAGGGGATTACTCCTCACTTTATTATTGAGAAGAAGGGTTGTCGAGTGATTGGCATAGACTGTTGGAATACGTCCGGTTTTTGTATGAACATGATCCATGAAGACAACTGCCTCATTAATAGTCATGAGGGATCCGGAAGAAGTGTTTTCTAAATCGAGAATCATTAATGTGTTTGGCTCATCTCCAATTAATGAAATAAAAAGATCAGCCTGGGCAATGGTGTTTCCTTTGTATCCCAAGTGATAGGCGCCCCATAAATAACCGCGACCTAGTGCAATCTTTTTTCGTGCTTTGTATTGTGTATCTACACGCAAGCCTATGCTTGATCGGTGAATGACACCCACAACTTTTTTATCAGTCGCCATCTTATCCCAGTCAATTGAATTACCCTCGAAGGCATCAATAACTATGGAGGTCCCGCTTTTATTCCAGGGACTGCTGAAATTAGATTGTGTTCCACCGGTTATTGGTGCGGGGATTGGCGTAGTAGTTGTTCCTCCACCTGTTGATGGAATTGCATTGTCAGTGGTGTCTGCAATAACAGTTTCGTCAGCAATTTTCGGTAATTTTGCTCCGGATGCATATGAGTACGTAGCGGTGAAAATATTTAATAAAGTAAATATCATCAAAAAAAAGGCCTTCCATGGCCATGGCTTATGCTTCATCCTGAAGCTCCTATGTAAAAATTTTTAATAAGAAAATAAATAAAAACCCAGATGTGTGTATATTAGATTGCAAAATGGGCGTGCCAACTTAGTTCAGCTAAGCGATTGATTAAGACGTGTAGATTAAATAATTAATTAAATGGTCGGGGACGAAACGACTTTATAAAGTGAACCTGAGCGTTGGTCTCAGGGATAAAATTGCACTGCTTAAAAAGGTGGTAAAGTTAATTTATAAATTTTAGAAATAAAAAAATCCCGAGAGGTTACTCCGGGCTTAATATGATCGACTTCTTCCGAAGGTTTTCACTTGAATATAATGCCTAATCCATTAGAGCTGAAGTTTTTTAATAAAATCATTTTGCTACATAGAGAAGCTGATCAAGCACATATTGTGGATGTTCTTTTTTATCGGCCGAAGGAATTTGGTTTTAAGGTTGGATGGGATGAATCTTTGAGGTTTCATTCGTTGAGTTCAATCTTGAAATAAAAAAGCATGGATAGCAAAAGAAGCTGATTTTTGGAGTTTGTTTTGATAGCTCACTAGGAAAATGCTCATGAATATGGGGATTTTTCTGGTGGGTGCGATGAACATTCCTGCAAGTTTGACCTCAAAAACCCCACCAGTTTTTAAATTCTAACATCTTTTCAAATTTAAATGCAATCCCAGAATTTCGGACAAAAAAAAGCCCGGGAGGTTACTCCGGGCTAATTATGATCGACTTCTTGCGAAGGTTTTCACTTGAATAAAAAATGTCTTAGTCGCCATCATCCTTGCGGGGGAAAATTGGGTGGACATCGATAAATCGGTAACCACTCGGGATTGTTATACTTATGACAACTAGGAAAGACAAGCTAAGATTTACTTATTCTTTGCATCTATAACTTACTGAAAGTTTGAGTTTATTTTTAGCGAACCATTGTTTCTAAATCTTTCCAGCCGGTGATCTTCATTACACTTGCCGGACTTACACCTGACTTTAAAAGATGAGTTGCAAAGCAAGCCCGTAGAGCATGAAAGCAAACTGGTGGTAGTCCAATAGAAAATTTCTAAATACAGTTGCTTGAATACCATGAGTCCAGTCACGATATCTTGGAAATGAAATTGTAAAAAAATCTTTACCATTTAAAGTGTTAGGAAAGCCTACCTGTGAAAATTTTTTTGATGGAAAGGCGAATAGATTGTCTGAATAAATAGAGAAGATAAAAGTTATAATAAAATATAAATTGAAATACTATTTCACTATTATTCTCCTGGAGCTACGAGTCGTCTAAATTTATTGTATAGCGAGATTTTAGCAAGAAAAGTCTAAAGCTGGGCTTTATCTAAATATCTAGGGGCCACAATCTCCTGTGAAAATAGAAAAGCACCCTTTTTTCGTTTGTATTTTATTCCATACCCACCCTTGAGTTTTACCCTCTGGTTCCCAAGGTTCTCCATTTATACAAAAGTATTGTTGATTTTTTGTTAAGCGCTTCCAGACTTTTTGAAATAAAGAAAATAAAAATTTAGTTCTAGCTCTACGATCATAATAAAAATGATTAAGAGGTTTTCCCTTTACTAAAATATTGTAATCGTACAAATCCACAATTTCATCTGATGGCCCTTGAGGATCATTTTCTTTCCATTTTGTATAACTTAATTTCGCACTATTAACTGGGAAGCATTGCCAGCGAACAAGGTTTCGGCCATGTTTTTTTATATCATGGATAATATCGACTTCTTTTACAATTCCATAATCATCAGTGATCATCATGTCGGATTACTTCTGCTTGAGAGAATTCTCTGCAAATGAATCTGAACAAATTATTAAGAGTAAAATACATAGAATAAATTTAACATTATTTGTCATTTAATTCGCCCAATAGTCTTTTAATTTTTTTTCGAATGTTTTTGCTTTCAAGACTATTGCTTTTCAATTTTCCTTTGTATTCCATTAAAACATCTTCCCAAGATGGATCATGTTTAAGTCTCGCTTTCGCAGTTTCTCTTTTTCTGAATAGCCAACGAATGCCAGCGCAAATATTCTGATACTGAGGCAGTTGACAATTATGGTGAAACAGCGATTTTTCATGCCGCAAGATTAAAAACTTCTGACATTGGAATATTTCTTTTAAATAATAAAGCAAACCCAAACACTGTAAATTTACAAAATGGAAATACGGCACTAATGGAAGCTGTCCAATATAAGAACGTCGAGTTAGCAAAGTCTTTGATAAAATTTGGAGCCAATTTAAACTTAAAAGATCATTATGGATTCTCAGCATATGATATAGCCGTCCAAGAGGAAGCTGAAAATGAATTTTTATTTCTCAAGCCAAGTTAAAAAAAATATCTTAGATTTTTTGGACTTAACCCTCTTCCTCACTTCAGGTGGAGTTTTAATATCTTTTCTAGGACGCTACCATTGGTTCTTTAATCTTTTTGATCAGTTTTGGTCTTTTTATTTATTCGTCTCAATTGTGTTAGCATTGTTTTTTATATTTTTAAGAAAAAAGGTACAAACTTTCCTATCAGTATTTGTTTTAATTACTTGCTGCGCTGTTTTTTATAAAATCGATAGGTATTCAGATTTAAAATTTCATTCAAGTTATAAAATCTACTACCATAATATAAATTCATCCAATTCTTCGTTGGTGGAATTATCATATAATATAAAAAAAACAAATACAGAAATTGTAACCTTGGTAGAGGCTACACCTGAGATTGAGAACGTCATCGTTCGTAATTTAGTTGATTATTCAAACCGCTTTTCACTTGCAAGAGATGATAATTTTGGTTTTCTTATTTTAAGTAAAATCAATTTTAAATTAGAAGAAGTTTATGAACGTATTGGTATACCTGTTTATATAAAATTTTTTGTTAAAAAATATAATTTTAGAATATATTTACTTCATTTACCTCCTCCTCTATGGAGAGAAGCATGGGAAACTCAAAAAGAAGCTTTGTCCTTGATCGCAAATGAAATAAATAGAAATAAAAATCAATCATTTATAATTCTTGGTGATTTGAATATGACAAATTCTTCAAGTCAGTTTCAAGATTTTTATCGACAGCTGAATCCTAAATTTTATTCGCAAGAATTATTTTCTCAAGGAACGTGGCCGTCTTTTGTTCCAAGATATATCAGCTTGCCTATTGATCATGTCTTATCGAACAGAAATTTTGAAATGGAAATAGGTCCTTCTGCTGGCTCTGATCATAGATCTATTATTGTTAAAATTAGTGCATTTACTCATTGAGGATGGATTTAGGCAGAGTCGACAAGAAACTAGTCAGCTACCTGAAGCGTTTTAAAGGCTTCTTTATCTTTACCTGTTTGATTATAACATACGGTTATTAGATTATATATTCTTCTTTCGTCTGGATTTCTTTCTTTCATTAGCTCTAAGTCGATCAAATAATTTTTAAAATCCTTGCTACCATTATTCATTCTAGTACTTATTTCAATAAATTTTTCTTTATCGCTTCCATTTATCAGGCTCGTACGAATATCTAAAATAGCTTTTTCTGCAATTCTAGAAAGATTTTTTGTGATATTTAAATTCAGTGAACAACATTGCTTATATTTTTTTCCGCTTCCGCATAGACACTTGGAATTTAAACTTGGTTCTTGTAGTCGCATACGGCCGCGCAGGATGAAGTATTGTTGATATCTTGGTTTAATTGGAGAATGAACAAATTATCTTTCAATTACACATCAAATGCCAAGTCCATTTCTTCTTTTGCCGGATTAAAAATTTATGACGACCTGATTCATAAGTTTGATATTAGAAAATTCTTTGGGCCTTTTCTTCCGAAAAAGAAACGAGTAGTCGGACACACCAGCTGGAATAAATTTTACACTCCTATTATGGGGTTCATAGCGGGATTTGAGTGCCTCGATGATTTCGATTTTCACGGACAAGATCCATTATTTTTAAAACTCACGAATTCTCCGTCATCAACGATTCTTGGCAAATTTTTAAAATTCTTTACTCAAAGAGATGTTGAGCAAATGCAAGAAATGTTACCAAAGCATGCCTTGAAAATGCGAATGAATCTAACTCCAAATCTCAAAAAATTTACGATGAAAATAGATGCGAGCGATCATCTGCAACACGGCCTAAAGTCCAAAGGTATGACTTTTGGTTATAAAAAATTTCGATGTTTGAGTTCTCAAATGATCTTTGATGATAAGGGGCTTTGTTATGGATTTAAACTTAGAAGTGGAAATACCCATTCTTGGTTTTGAAAATGCAATCATGAATTGCAAAGAAAAAATGATTTTTGGATTTTATTTTGATAGCTCACTAGGGAAATGCTCATGAATGTGAGGGTTTTTCTGGTGGGTCTTAAAGAAACGATCCCTGCAAGTTTCAATTCAGCAGACCCATCAGTTTTTTAATTCTAACATCTTTTCAAAATTAAATGCAATCTCAGAATTTCGAACAAAAAAAAGCCCAGTAGGTTACTCCGGGCCAATTAAGTCATGAATGTTAAGGCCCAGTGCGGGCTTAAGTTTGCTTAAATAAATTAGCTTGGGCAAATAAAGAAAATAAAGAAGGCTTGTGAAAACAAACGCCAGGTTCAAGAGCGGAAGATCATAAATAGAAAAAATGGCGATCAGGACCACCAAGGGTGTATTTCTTTTTAAAAAGCTCATCAATATAAAAACGAAAAGGAGAAGCCCAATAAGACCAACATGTTTGAATAAGTACAAATACTGATTATGAAGAGGGGCATTGATCTCAAACCTGCCATCTCCGATGAGCATTTTTAGAAAATTAAAAACATATTCATTAAAAAACAATTGAAAGCTATGCGCTCTTCCCGTCAATGAATCAAGATTTAAGACCCCGGTTTTTTTCCATGAAATTTCAATAGTAAATATAATTGCCATGGCAAATAAAGCAACAGCCACGGATTTTTTAACCTTATTTTTTAAAAAATAAATTGAAGCAAAAAATAATGCTAAATAAACGCCACGTGAAAAGGTTAAGATAAGTGCCAAGGTAACGGTTGCCGTTAATATTTTTCCGTATCGTGGCGACCACCAATGTTTTATAGGTCTCAAGAAAAACAGCGATAAATAAAGTGCTAGTTGGTTTGGATTTCCAATAAGGCCCAGGCTGCGCCATTTTAGACCTGAACCCATCATGGTGAATTTAAAATGTTCAAAAAATATAAATTGAACAATAGTGGCCACGGCCTGAAGGGCAAAAATACAGTTTAAAAAAAGCATAAAAACATATTCTTCACTCACGTCATTTTCTTTTACTTTGGTTAAATCAATAATGCCGACGCTGAGAAAAACGGCAAAGACTGCTAGGTTTTCGTTCCAAGGAAAATTGAGAAAAATGCATTGAATGATCAAGAAAACGCATGCCAAAAGAAACAAGAGCCAAGTCTCTGAAGAAAAGTTTTGGGTTGGAAAATGAAAACTTTTGGCAGAAAAAGTTTGTGATGTAAACAACAAGCCCAAGCCACTAAAGGCCAGCATGATCTTAGGGGTTGTCCAAGGGCCATGTTCCATCGGGTAGAAACCCAATGGACTTAGCCCAAGGAAAAAAAGCCCCAGATAAAATAAAATTCTATTTATTAACATTGCTAAGTGGAGAAGAGCAATTGACGAAATTAACTTCCATTTCTCTAAAATGTTTTAGATCGTGAACATAAAGTGTAAATTTAGCTTTTCCTACCAGCACAGGAGTTATTTTATATTCAGCTCCGCTCCCAACTAGACCGGAGACACCATTGGCCGGACCAAGTAATTGAACGTCGGCAATATTACGAGGGGCAGTTGTGAGACGAGTGTAATCTTCAGAATTATGTCCAGCCATAATTCTTCCACATTCATTATACCAAACTGCGCGGATCTTGAATGGTTCGCCGATACAATAGGTATCAAAATCAGGATGATTTGGAGCGAGTTTTCCTCCAATAATACGAGCATCAATTGTAGTTACATCATAAGAAAAAGCATTAGCTGCGTAATATGAAATATAAAACTTTGCCTGATCAATAGGTGAAAGTGCATCAAAGACCCCGCCACTAAACCATCCGGCCAGTGTTCCTGCTGATTCTATTGCGGGTGCAGCGTAACCCATGGCCGCGCCAAGACCACCGACAGTCTTGCCCACAATACCGCCAGCAAGGCCATTAAAAACTAAACTTGTATAAAGCTTAGTCAAAGGTGACTCAACCTTTGCCCGACAGGCTGGAGAGAGATCATCAACACTTGAAGGCATGTCTTTATTGCGAATGTTAAGTGGAAGAGTCGCATTCAAATTTAATTCTTTAGCCGCCCATTTCATTTCATCCATCTTGTTGAATTGGTCGCCCCAATTCAACCCCAGTTGCAAAGAGGAAGGAATGAGTTGCATTGGTGTTAGCATGGCAAAAAGCTTAAATGCAGGAGCTCCGGCACCAACTTCTACTTCTACTCTAAAATTACTAAACATCGGTTTCCAAACCCCGGTAACCCAGGCTTCTTTTTGAGTCTTTTGATCACCGAAACCACCGTTCATTACGGTTAGAAGATTGCTGTCCCATGCTTGCAGATCGTGATTAATATCGGCGAGTAGGTCTGGGTCCACATTTTTTGCATTTGCCTGAAGATTATTATCAAGCATTTTTAAAAGCTCTTCCTGAGATCCCTTGAAATTCATCTGTTCTTTAAAACGATTGAGATTTTGTTTTAAATCATTACTGAATTGTAGATTTTCGGCGCCCATACTAAACTGCAAATTTTGCTTAATGATTCCGTTTTGAATGGTGATAAAAGGAAGAGGAACGACATTGCCATTGGGATCTTTAGGAAAAACAGTTATTTTAACTTGAGAAAAGTTTTGCAGCTTACCTGTCACTTCTGGAAAAAGAAAAAGGCCACCGGTGGAGTTATTGTTGAGCTGATCAAGATCAAAGTAAATTTTTTGCGTTGTTTGGTTAGGGGAATAGTTAACTACTGCCAAATTAAGTTCAGTGTTGAGTCTTACTGAACTAGAGCTAAGTGTTCCTTGAGTGGTAGAGGCATTTTTTCTTGCAAGGTTTAAGCTGTAGCCTCTTGTCGCACAATCTTTAAAATCATTTTCCTGACCTTTGATACGCAGGCATGCTCCGATGGAAAGATTTTTAATTTCTTCAAATTTAGGAATTGTCGTTACGGAAGGAAAGGTAAGGCTGGTAGATTGAAATTTTGCAAGCTCCAGAGGATAGTTATTATTATCCATTTCAACTCTTTCTTTTTGCCATGAAGAACCGTTGAAGGAATATTGACTAATTTCACTGTTAAAACGTATCGCTCTGATTATAATTTGAGCCTCAACCGTTTCGTTGGCCCACCCCTTGGCATCTATCACTAGTTTTGGATTGGTTTCACTCCAGTTATTAACTGGAAAAAATGCGCTAATCTCTCCGCCTTCAAAAGCATAGTTTGCTTTTTCCTGGCGACCCCATAAAAGACCAAGAGTCAGCGTGGATAAAACCGCAAAAACCAAGACAAATTTCATCACTGCTAATTTAAAATCGTGCATAAATCCTCCGGAATTTATTTAATTTTAGGAGTTACTTACCAAGAGGGTTTAATGACGTCTAGCAATTAGCCTTGCCGTTTTAACGTGGTGGTACGTGCGGGTGGAAGATGCTCAGATGTCGATCTTATCGCCCTAAGTGTAGGTGATACTTAGGGTTTAAAAATTTTCTCGATATATTTTGGTATCAAAAAAGTTCACCATTTCTTAATCATTGGCTTTCGAAGCACCAAGAAGCTAAAAATTTTCAAGAGAAAAACGGCGGATACCTTTTAACTTCAGTATTTTGTTGCTTCTGCTGAGTTTATCGAAGCAATCCCAGAATTTTAGACAAAAAAAGCCCAGTAGGTTACTCCGGGCTAATTATGATCGACTTCTTGCGAAGGTTTTCACTTTGAATCAAAAACGTTTAAGTCGCCATCATCCTTGCGGAAAAATGGGGTGGCATTTGATGGTGGAGACAATCATATACAAAAGAATGCAATTATCACGTCTTTAAATGTAATTTTATGTAAGTATTCTAGCGGGTTAGAGTTACTTCATACGTGAGTTTGAAAGCGAAGAATTTGTGAATATAACGAAGTTATTAAACCATTACTTTTCAATCAGATTAATAATACCCGGGTAATATTGACGTCGCAATATTACCCGGGTATTATTAATCCAAGAATGGAGGAAATTATGGAATCGACAGATACCTATACAGCTTTTGAAGGAAATAAAC
>JAQTTZ010000180.1 GCA_028710485.1 Bacteriovorax sp.
TAAATAAGGAGTAAAATCCATGAGTGAATTTAAGCAGAAAGTTAAGCAGAAAGTTAAGCACAAAGTTAAGCAGAAAGTTAAACAGAAAGTTAAACAGAAAGTTAAACAGCACACCATGTCCATCATCACCCTAGGGACAAAGGGAAATATTAAGGAGCGCTGTCCATTTTACAGCAATCACTCTGGCGTTCTTATCGACTCCACTCTCCTCCTTGATTTTGGGGAAAAGAAATTTTTAAGACATCATCCCAAGGCCATTTTGATCACTCATCTCCACCCGGATCACGCCTGTTTTATGTTGGAAGACATAAGCAAAATAAATTGCCCGATCTACGGGCCCAGTGCTTTTGAAAATGGGAAACTTGTTAGCATCATCAAAAAACCAAAAAAGATCGGTGAATTTAAAATCACTCCTATCCCTACGATTCACAGTTTCAAGATTCCCTCTCAGGGATATCTGTTGGAGGGGAAAGGAAAAAAGATTTTCTATTCCGGGGACATTATCACCATAGAAAAAGCGCATTTAAAAAAGATGAAGCAGGTAGATGTCGTGATCACCGAGGCCAGTTTCATTCGGCGTGGCGGAATGATTCGAAAGTTTGATTCCCAAATCTCGGGACATAATGGTGTGAGTGAGTTGATAAAACTTTTTCGCCCATTCACCAAGAGGATTATTTTTATTCACTTTGGGTCTTGGTTTGTCGTAGATATTAAAGAGGGGAAAAAAACGATCAAGGCCTTAGCAGATGAAACATTAATAACTGAAACAGGTTATGACGGGAAGGAATTTTTAATTTAAAGTAAACAAAAGGGCCCCAATCATCGGGGCCCGACACAAACGATTAGTGTCCTTGATAAGATTCAGCTAAATCACCAAAGCAGTCGGACAACTTATCTATAAATTCAAACTGCAGGTAATCGTCTTCTTTAATCATTTGATCGAGAGAATAAATCTCATCGATATGACATACTTGAACTGGAGAATAAATGACTTGGCGGTCATTGATAGATTCAATAAATTTAAAACTCAAATCACATTGATGGCCGTTTTTATCACAAGATAAATCTAGAAATTTATATTCGTAATAACCTTCGCACCAGATATCACCACAGATATAATTAATGGCATTGTAAACTCTTGCATTTTCTTGAGGTGAAAACAATTCTTCATGTACGACACTTTCTGCTTTTAGGGCATTTCCAAAAACTAACATCATTAAAATTAATAGCACTTTCATATAAACCTCGATTCGAAAAACGATCCGTTCTTTTTATGAGTAAATATTATTCCCCTAGCTATGACTAAAACCTGATTTAGATCGGTAAATTTTAAGATATTGATTAGAATATATATTTTAATAGTATTCGAGATACATAACTTTTTTGTAATGAATTTCTCTTATGATTCCCGAATCAACAATGCTATGTCTTCTCTGCGTTTAAATATTTTGCGACTGGAGATCACTAATGAAGAAAATGATTTTGATTACTTTCCTTGCCCTTCAAGCAAATGCCTTTGCGACTGTTGATTCAAACACGACGGTCTTTATTCCTGTCCTACACATTCAATCAGGTGAATATTTCGTACAAGTCGCACCTATGATCGGATGTTATGGACTTCCAAGGGGGCCCCAACTTTTGCAAATAACCAGACCTTATCTGGTTAATAACTTAGGTTGTGGAACGGAATCTCAAGAAAATATAAACGCACTCTCGTGCGCACAAGTTGTAGACTCTGAAGAATCCGATGATTTTTCAACCTTTAAAAAAATAACATTAGATATTTCTAGCTGCGAAGATAGAAATAAAAATGATTTTATCCACGTTATTAAAAAAGTGATGAAATTAAATTTTTCTACCAAAACGGTACCTCATCCCAAACTGATTTTAATCAATAAAGATGGAAAAAAACGGGATCTAAATTTAATGTAAAAATTGGGATTCTTAATAACTTAAAAACAGCGCCTTTCTTTTAGCTGTAAATTCCCACCATGGCCTTGGCTTGCCGCCATTCATAAAATCAACGACGGCCATAAAAGTGTCGGCCAGGCAAGGATCATGACGAACACCTGTTAGCCGATTTAGTTTGTGATAAAGTTTTAGACCGTCTTTGCCAATTAGTTGCTTGGGATGAATGATGCCGAGTTTTCGTAAATCCTCGGCAACTGCAATACCTATGTTTGGAATTTGTTCTAGAGTTTGTGCTTCCGAGGCAATTTTGGCCTTCATATTTCTCTGATTCCCCATCTGGCTTAATCGAGATGAAGAAACGGATAGGCTTTAATATCATCGCGACTCCAGATCGAGAGGCTGCCTTGATTATTGAGTGTCTCCACGTCGATAATAAAGTCAGGATCAGTAAATGTAATCTTTGCTGCAAGACCGCGCTCATCAAGACTCTTCAATAGGTGTCGATCAAGAAATTGCTCTTCATCTAAAGATGATATTTTCTCCCTAAAACCTCTGCGATGCATGCGTACATAAAAAGTTTTTCCCGCAATCAAATCGACCCATTCGTCAGCAATTCTTTTTGCTTTATCTTCAAATTCTTCACGAGAATTAAAAGTCAAGGCCCGCATGACAGGTGTCAGGCGAGAAATGCTATTCCCCAAATAGGGTTTCTCGGACATCTCTATAGCGAAGTCGTGAAGAAATTTGTCCATGTCTTCGACATGCATCACTAGCACGTTAAAAAAGTTTGTGGCCCTAACAACTCCGTGCGGACTTAACGCATGTATTGCATCTTTAAATCCCTCTTTATAGAGTGTGACAATCACATTCCATGAAAATTTCTTCTCCGTAATTACATCGATATTTTCATTTATCATGCTCAATCCTTAAAGCGTTTAACGTCTAATATTTAACAAGCAATTGTGATGCCCAAAAGTATTCAGACAATTTGACTCAAGATTAATAATTATTCATGCCTTAAGGCCTCTATCGGGTGCAATAAAGAGGCCTTTCGTGCTGGATAAATTCCAAAAATTACACCAACTGCTGCCGAGAAAAAAAAGGAAAGTAGGACAGATGAAATTGAGATAAATGTAGTCCAACCAGAAAAAGTTGAAATGACAATACTCGCGCTCCAACCTAAAAATATTCCAACCAAACCTCCCACTGAACTCACGACTATGGATTCCGTTAAAAACTGTGCCAGAATATCCCATCGTCTCGCACCCATTGCTTTTCTTAAACCAATTTCACGAGTTCGTTCAGTCACTGAAACCAACATAATATTCATGATGCCAATGCCGCCAACTACCAATGAAATTCCTGCGATTGCTGATAGCAATAACGACATAGTTTTGCTGCTTTCTGAAACTGCCTCTTGTATATCCGCCATGTTTCTGATTTCAAAAGCACTCTGTTTAAATTTATCACTCACATGATGACGGGTATTAATAATATCGATAATTTTTTGATGAGCAAAATCTATTTGTTTTGAGTCAGTAATCTCAAGATCAATGGAGTCAACATACTCTTTCCCTAGAAGCCTATACATCGCGGTGAGAACTGGAACAAGCACGACATCATCTTGATCATAAAAACCGGTCGCACCTTTTTCTGGAAGTATGCCGATTACTTGAAAATTTACTTTATTTATTTTTATCAATTCACCAATCGGGTTTATTGATCCAAATAATTCTCGAACAATAGTCCTTCCAATAACCACCACTCGCACACGCTTTTGATTTTCTACTTCAGTAAAAAATCTGCCAGCAAGAGGATATAGTGCATGAATATTAAGATAACTAGCGTTGCCTCCATTAATCTGAGTGCTCCAGTTTTTATTTTGAAACGTCACCTGTCCATGGCCATGTACATTCGCAGAAGAATCTTTTATTATATCTAGTTGATTTTTTAAATATTGAGCGTCTGAATAATTAAGGCGAGAAGTAATCCCTGTTTCTTGTGCTACTCCTCCAACCCTACGTGCGCCTGAGCGCAGTACCAACAAATTAGATCCGAGTGAAGAGAGTTGAGCGTTAATCGCTCGCTGTGCACCTTTTCCAATTGCTAACATTGCAATAACTGCAGCTACACCAATTAGAATTCCTAACATCGAAAGCCCTGTACGAATTTTATTGGCCAAGAGTGTTTTTAATCCTTGGTTGAAATATTCAAACCCCTCACGAACAATTGAAAATGGTCGTGAAATATTTTGATGTATCAACTGCTGAGAGACTGGAGTTTCCGATAGTCTCGGTTTTAGCCTAACATCTGACTGGATCTCTCCATCGCGCATTCTAATTAAACGTTTTGCTTGAAGACCTACCTCTTCTTCATGAGTAACGATGATGACTGTAATGCCCTGATCATTTAATTCTTTTAATATTGAAAGAATTTCTTTTTCACTAACTGAATCTAAATTTCCCGTCGGTTCATCAGCAAAAATTATTTTTGGTTTATTAATCAATGATCGAGCAATGGCCACACGTTGTTGCTGTCCACCAGAGAGCTCATTCGGTCGATGAAAACTCCTTGAGGCTATTCCCATTCGCTCTAATAATTGGCGAGCATATTCGTTGCCTGCCCTGTTTTTTGAATATAACAAAGGCAGAGTAACATTCTCATATGCAGTAATCCTTGGAAGCAAATTAAATTGTTGAAAAATAAATCCAATTGTTTCTCTTCTTAAAACAGCTAAATCGTCCTCTGAAAAACGTGAAACTTCTTTACCGTAAATTTTATATGAACCTACACTTGGGATATCCAATAGCCCCATAATATGCATTAAAGTTGACTTGCCCGAACCAGAAGGTCCCATAATGGCGACATAATCACCTTCAAGAATGGTAAGGGAAATTCCATGAAGCGCGTGGACGATATTTTCGCCCATTTTATAACTCTTACTAATATTTCTTAATTCTAACATTATGAACCTGCAGGTTTCCGACTTCCAATTTGCTCGTACTCGGAGATAACCTGGGCGCCAAACAATAAAAACAATGCCGCAATTTCCAGACTTAACAAAACCACAATGGCCGTTGTCAATGAGCCGTAAACCACGCTGACTTTCGAAAGCGTGGCAAAATACCAGACTAAGATATGACGAGTAAATTCCCATAACAATGCCGCCGTGACACCGCCAATAAGTGCGTGCCGAAGCGAGATTTTACCAACCGGCATGACCATATAGAT
>JAQTTZ010000063.1 GCA_028710485.1 Bacteriovorax sp.
ACTCCGATGGAAAGATCACTAAGTTTAGTGATATCAATGAAACTAAAAATCTTCTACCACTTCACGAACTGACTCCTAACGAAGATTATTATATTGGCCTTTTCATGACAGGTGCCTACCAAGACGTTATGGGAGATCTTCATAATATGTTTGGTCGCTTAAATGAAGTTCATGTATTCTGTGATGATGAAGATCCAACTGATTTTTATATTGAAGAAGTCATTAAAGGCTCTTCTTGTGAGAATGTATTAGCGGCCATGCAGTACAACACAGAGGCCATGGCCTACACCATGAAGAAAAACATTGATCGTCAAATTGCTTCAGGAAAAATTAACCCGCGCGAAGGCGTGAAGTTAGTCGATTTCTATGAAGAATGTTTGAAGTCATATACATACCTAAAAAGTTAATTGAAATAGTCGAGGTAAAAATGGAACGAGGACCTGTATCAAAATTCATGCTCACACACTATAAACACTTCAATGCTGCTTCAGTAATTGATGCTTCAAATGGATGGGTGTCTCATCTTGCAAGCGGCGGCAAAATGTTTGTTACTCTTGCCGGGGCAATGTCTACAGCTGAACTTGGAAAATCTCTCGCAGAGATGATTCGTCAGGGGAAGATTCATGGTATTTGTTGCACGGGAGCTAACCTTGAAGAAGATATCTTCAATTTAGTGGCCCATAATGATTATCAACGTATTGCTGATTGGAGAGGCTTAACTGCAGAAGACGAAATGAAGCTTAAGGATCGCGGAATGAATCGCGTAACTGATACTTGTATTCCTGAAGACGCAGCAATGAGAAAAATTGAAGCCCTCATCAATAAGGAATGGCAAAAAGCAGATAAAAATGGAGAGAGCTATCCTCCGCACTTTTATTTCTGGCAACTTCTAAAAAATGCAGATTTTAAAAAAGAATTTCAAATTGATCCAAAAGATTCATGGATGATCGCTGCCATGGAAAAAGATATTCCAATCTTTACTCCTGGTTGGGAAGATTCAACTCTGGGGAATATGTACGCTGCCGCTAATATTGATGGAAGAATTAAAAATGTTCACACTATCAATTCTGGGATTCAAACCATGATCCGCTTGGCCGCTTGGTATACTGAAACTTCAGCTAACTCTTCTATTGGCTTCTTTCAAGTAGGTGGTGGTATTGCTGGTGATTTCCCTATCTGTGTTGTCCCTATGCTTGAACAGGACTTAGAAAGAAATACTCCGCTTTGGGGTTATTTCTGCCAAATTTCGGACTCTACAACTAGCTATGGTGGTTATTCTGGGGCCGTACCTAATGAAAAAATCACTTGGGGTAAACTGGACATAAATACTCCGAAATATATTATTGAATCTGATGCAACCATCGTTGCTCCTCTGGTATTTGCTTACGTTTTAAACTGGTAAAAGATTTCAATATGCTAAATCCCTGATGATAAAACTCAAATTTTATCATCAGGGAATATTTCACCACTAACACCTTCCTTCTTCATCTCCTTTCATATCTTCTAAATATTTTCATTTTTCTCTCCGATAGAGAACTCAATAGAGAGACTTTTTTGCGCTCTCCTGGAGTCAAAATGAATCAGAAAAAATACGCCCCACTCGCTCTTGCCAGTGTTTCTTGTGCTCTTCTTCTTTCTTCATGTGCGGGTCCGGAGAGCTATCAACAAAAGATGGCAAGATATGAACCTAAGGCCATTAGCAAAAATCAAGTTCCAGATATTAAAACGGCCGATTTTAAATTTCAGACTCAAAAAAATGGACCTGCAGGAAAAGCCTCCCGCTTTCCAGCATCGGCCCCGGAAAATCCAAATCTAGATGCCGAGACGAAAGAGTCCAATCCAACAAATAAAAAACTTTATTTTTTAGCACTGTATAGTGAGTATGAGTCTATCAAAAATTACTCTCAAGAATTTACAGGACCGACTGTATCTATTTGTCCCAATTTTCACACTGGCCTGCTTCAGCACAATGACAAAATTGCCAACAATCCTAAGAATTTACCAGTAAGTAAAAAATTCTCTTACGATGCTACAAAATATAATGATGAAATGTATGTTGCAAGCAGACCAGAGCTTCTTCTCCCTCTTTCAAAAGACGAAGTTACTCCAAAAGTTATTGATGTTATTAAAAGTTCAAGTCGGCCAATGAGCGATTTTGCGGTAAATGAGTTAATTCATAAAGCACTCGATATTCACCTGGCAAAAACATACTCTGAGATCAGAGAATTATGTGAATACGGAGTTAGTGATAATTACTATATTTATGAAAACTTAATTACACATATTAAAAATAATAAATTTGATGCTGGTAATAAGAATATGAATATTCTTTTAAAAACGACCATCTTTTCAAATATTGCATTAATGACTTCCCTTGATAAGCACAATGGAACAACACCAGGCAGATCAATCGCCTCAATGCCTAATGATGAGAAGAAAAATTCTTATGCTACAGAAGTTATGGCGAGATTAAACGTCACTTGGGCAAATCAATATTTTGATTATATCAAGGCCGCTCGCTAATTTTTTTTAATGGAATGTGAATAAACGATTGCGTGATGAGAGGACTGATAAATAGTTCTCTCTACTTTCCATATCTCCGAAGACCGCCGAGTAGGCATGTCCCAAAAGAAATTTTTCTGAAACTACTAAAGTCCTAGCATTCACAAATAAAATCTCACCAGCGGTTGTTGAAACAGCAAGACCTTTCTTAAAAGGCACAATAGAAGTGATTACTCCTTCTGAAACTTTAACTTTGTTGAGGATGTTAAGGTTTTTGTCTGTAAGGATTAACTCTCCAGTTGGGGTTCCAAAAAGGAGTTGCTCCCCTAAATCATTAGAACTGACGTAAGGAGCTCGAGAAGCAACAAAATCGGATTTTCTTAAAATTTTTCCGGAGTTTGGATCAATTAAGCTAAGTGGTCCACCAACGGCTCCGAGATATACTCTATCATTTAAAATAAAAGCCGCATTATCAACGTCGACGAATTTAGAAGCAGTTGATAATTTTGATTCAAATAATAAAACTCCTTCATCAACCGAAAGAGCAACCAATGTTCCATCGGCCAGACCCACAAGCACGCGGTCTTTATAGACCACTGGAACTGATGATCTTTGCAGAGTTGTTAGATAAGAAATTGACCGCTTGTATCCCCAAAGAATTTTTCCAGTTTCAACATCTAAGCAAAACACCTGGTGATTTCTGAGTTGAAAAAAAATTCTTCCTTGGTGAACAACCCCCTTCGTTTCGATTGAAGCACCTAGGTCGACACTGTACTTAATTTTTCCAGTTGTGTAGTGCCGAGAAATCACTCGACCTTGAACTGTTCCATAAATCACCTGGTCTTTATAAGAAATGGGAGCTGCATGATAAGTTGATCCATCAAACTCACTCCATACTGGTTTTCCATTTTCCAATTCGAAAGCTTGCATTGATCCAGAGTTGTGTCCTATATAGACAATACCTTCGTGAATCAGCGGTGACTGAAGAGCAATTGGAAGATTCCCCGACTCATAAGCTGGATCTAGGTCTTTAATCCATATGGGTGAAAAATTCGTGACCTTTGGTGTTTCTGCCTTTGGCATATAAGGCTTCAATTGTGCACAAGCCGAAACTAAAAAGACAGAAAGCAAAAGGCCCAAAATTTTATTCATTTTTCTACCAAATTAAAATGTAACTAACGAGAGATTAAAAAAGGCCTAAAGCTTAGATAAATAGAGTTTTGCAATTTTTACAAATTCTGTTTCATCTTTCACTTTTTCTACAACATAAGTAAAGCTCGCTTTCGCTTTTACTTTGTCACCACTTTTTAGATAGAGACGGCCTAAATCTAAATAATTTTTCCCTTCAAAAATTTTAAGAGATTGGGAATTCATTTTTTCTAATGTTTCAATTGCTTTTGCGTCTTGCCCCAGATCTTCGTAGACAACTGCCAAGCGGCTTAAGATAAAATAATCAGCATACTCATTTTTAGAAACTTGTTGACCAATTTTTAAGACTTCAAGGGCCTCTGCTAAATGCTGTTGAGACATTAGTGAGTCACTTGCCTTAAGAACCACTGGCACAAGTCCAGAATAGTTCCCTATCTCTTTTTGAAGAGTTTTGATTCCTAGAACCAGAGCTTGAGGGTCTGATTTTTCAGTAAAGTTTTTAAGTGTAGTTAGCTCGAAATTATAAATTTTAGAGTTAAATTCAGCTTTAGACTTATCAGCAAAGGTTGAATAAAGACCGAAGCCGATGACTGCCACAACGATTGCGACAATAATCGCAATCAGTGCGTTTTTGTTTTTTGAGATAACCGTCTCTACATCGCCATCGTTTATAATTTGATCAAGACTGCGGTGTGAAGAAGTTGTTGTGTTAGACATGGTGGAACTCTGGTTAAAAGGTTTAGAAATAAAATAAAATAAAACCTATTCTAAAAAGGCTTTGTTAAGTTGTCAAAAATAGAGAGCTTAGTTACAATAAAAAAGAGCTTTAAAAACCATAGATGGTTTTAACAAGACGCATGCTTTTAGCGCGTAATTTTCTAAGGAAGGAATCTTAATGTTTAAAAAAGTTAAAACTCTTATTTCAGTTTTTTCTCTGCTATTTCTTGGATTTTATGCTTCAGAATCTCTTGCATTCGATAAAATGAACCGATTGGGAGTGGGAATGAGTAATCAGCTTCACAATGAGTTCCCAGCACTTTCCTTTAAGATCCAAAAAAATAGATCATTTGCCTTAGGCGGCCTTGCAGGCCTCTCAACTGACCCAAATAACGGAGGCTTTGGTGTCGGAATGAAAGTCTATCGCAATATCTTCGATGAACCTCAACTTAATTTCTATATGGCCGGAATGGGAGCTCTTATAGGCAATAAAATAAACAACACAACCTATTCTGGATTTCAATTTGATTTGAGTCTAGGAAGTGAGTTTCATTTTACGGGACTAAACTCTATTGGGTTTAGTTTTGAATTTGGTGTATCAGCATTCAAGAAAAAAGATTTTGTTTTTCAAACTTTAGGCAATAATTTTATTGTCTCAGCAGTTCATTTTTACCTATGAAAAAAACTTTCTTTCTCAATCTTATACTCCTTGGCGCATTCACTCTCGGTGTCATTTGCCCTACTCAATCTTTCGCTCAAGAGGCGGCCAATGATATTTTCGCTGCCGACGACGATGACTTGAATGTGGGTGGAGATATCTTCACTGATTTCAACGAAGACGTGGAAAATGCAAAATTAGTGGAAGATGAACGTTTCTATCGTTACGGCCGCTTTTTTTCTTTCAATGCTTCCCTGGGGCTCACGACCTTTGACGGAAATCGTGGGATTGCCTATGAAAACTCGCCACCATCATTTGGTCTAAGTTTTTCTTTTTTTAAAGATTTTCAAACTGCACTGGCCTTGGGAGTTGAGTTCTCTAAACATTCTATGTTTCTAAAAGATCCGGTTAAAGCATTTCCTAATTCAACTGCCCCGGGTTTAGTCGAAGTCAGCATGCTCAGAGTCTTTTTGGGCTACCGTTATTATATAGAGACTGCCAATCTCGGAACTGCAATCACCTACTCCAATCCTTATTTGGTAGGTCGCCTAGAATATTGGTACCAAACCAATAAATACGTAGATCAAACCGAATTACCAAAAGATATTGGCGGTGGTTTGGGTTTTGGTGCGGGGTTTGGTTTAGAGTTTCCTATTGAATTAAAAGAATCTTATATCGGGCTGGAATTTTTAGTTCATATGGTAAATTTCCCAGACAAGAATACTCAAAAATTCGCACCAGTCACACCTGGTGGTTATGGGTTTGATAATTTAGGTGGGAATGCTTATAGCACCATGGTTAGCTATGTCTTTAACTGGTAAATAAGAAGGAAAAGGTTCCAGGAGACTTGGGGTTACCCAAGTCTCCTGGAACCAGTCGTTTTATGTAATCTCTTTCATACGCTTACCGAGGCGCTTAGATAAATCTTCACCTGTTCTAAAAATAAGGTGAATCGGTGTATTGCTCAAATCAAATTCTTTTCGTAGTCCATTCTTCAAAAAACTTGTGTAGTTATCCGGAATGCCTTTTGAGAGGTTGGTAAACAGTAAAAAAGTTGGAGGATTCGACTTTAACATCGAAGCATATTTCACTTTAAAACGTTTTCCACCAGCTTTTTTGATAGCGACGGGATGACTTTCAATCAATTGATAAACATAACGATTGAGCACTCCCGTTCCAATACTGCGATTTCGAATCAACACGGTTTTCTTGATAACTTCTTTCAGATTACCAATATGTTTAGCGTATTTCGCCGAAATAGGAATGAGGTCGCAGTAATAAAGCCAAGGAACAGTGTCTCTTAAATCTTTTATCCATTCTTTTTTAGCTTTTTCATCTGGAAGGGATTCTTTTAAAAGATCAATTTTATTTAAACAAACAATAACTGATTTACCTTTTTCAAGCGCGATGTCTAAAAGACGGCGGTCCTGATGACTGATACCAATAGTAGCGTCGATCATGAAAATAACAACATCACTCTCAGTAATACAACGTAGCGAGCGGTAAACTGATTGTTGTTCAATAAAGCCATCGACTGATTTTTGACGGCGGATTCCTGCTGTATCGACAATGTGTAACGATCGCCATTGAGATCCATCGTTCTCGTCTGATTTGATCTCCGTTACAGTTTCGTTATCAAGCTCCGCTAAAAAATCTTCTGAGGTTTCATCTTCTTTTAAAAAATCAACTTCATCATCAAGGTTTTCTTCAAGATCATCACTGAAAATGTTTTCATACACTTCATTATCATATTTTTCGAGTTCATCATCTGAGAGAACTTTATCAAGATCAAT
This sequence comes from Bacteriovorax sp., assembly GCA_028710485.1. Taxonomy (GTDB): domain Bacteria; phylum Bdellovibrionota; class Bacteriovoracia; order Bacteriovoracales; family Bacteriovoracaceae; genus Bacteriovorax. Next base: position 6,820 of record JAQTTZ010000063.1, read on the forward strand.
TTCTTTTTCTTGCTCAGAAGCGACATCATCAGCATAAAGAGGAGTTTCACTGCTTACATAATCCTCTTCATCATAGACGGGAACACCGCGTGTTCCTTCTTCTTCAAGGTTATAGCTGTAAGTAAGAGAGTTATAAACTTCAGGATTATTTGCTCTGAATTCTTCATACTGCTGAAACAAAAGAGTATCATTTTTAGCAAAAATGACTTCTTCATCTAGAGCATAGGCATTTTTCCCAAAAAATAAATCGAAAAATCCTTCTATCGGATCAACTGTTGTTCCTGGAATATCACTGACTAGAGCGCGCTGCGATCCCAGTAGTAAATTAAGCAATGTCGATTTACCAGCGTTGGGTGCTCCGATTAAAGAGAGGCGACCCACAACTTTTTCACGAGGAGTTACACCCTTTTGAAGGGCAGACATCTCTTGAGTTTGAAGATTTTCAAATTTTATAATTTCTTTATGCAAATCAGTTTTTAAATCGAGAAGCCCAAGACCGTGTTCAGCTGAGACTTTATACAACTCTTCTTCGCCAATCCCAAGTTGGTAGAATTCTAATTCTTCGCCTTCTTGCTTCTCTGTATCGTACTTGTTAACTAAAACCCAAAATGGCTTTTTCTCTTTTCTGATATAATCAGCAATCATTTGGTCGTAAGGAAGCACACCTTCGCGTGAATCCACGACAAATAAAATAAGATCACTTTCACGAATGGCAGTTTTCGCCTGATCAGTCATGATGTTGAAAAACTTATTCATGATTTGATCGCGTTGCTTAGGAACATTTTCATCGATCTTAGTAGGATAGAATCCACCTGTATCAACGAAGATGGCCTCGCCTTTTTTCTGATGAGCAATTTCTTCGAATGAAGCAATTCCGTAGTGGCGATCGCGGGTTACTCCCGGTTTATCATGAGTGATGGCCTTGTGAGCTTTCCTCATTAAGCGGTTAAATATTGTACTCTTACCGACGTTCGGTCGCCCAATAAGGGAGATGACCATTGAACGGCGATAGGTGTTCTGTGGGGTTAAATCATTAATATGTTTCATAAATTACTTTCCTTTTATTTTTTTCGCCAAACGCGTGCAGAGTCTTTGGCCCTAGGAAGGCCTATTTCCTCTAGAACAAAATTATTCTTAAACCATTTAGGTGAAACCTTAACGTGAAGGTTTAAATGAACAGGGCCACCAGTCATGACTTCAATTTTTTTACGTGAACGAATTCCAATTTCTTTAATCATTGATCCACTCGATCCAATAACAATGGCCCTTTGACTTGGACGATTGACTAAGATCGAAGCTGAAATATGTGATTCAAAAGTTTTAGGATCCAATTTACCTTTTACTTCTTTATATTCATCGATCACCACGGCCACTTCGTAAGGAACTTCATCTTTCAAAAGTTCAAAGGCCTGCTCGCGAATGTATTCAGTAACGAAAAATCTTTGATTTTTATTTGAAACATCCCCGTTTGGATAAAGATGCGGACCAGGTTGCGCGCGGTCACAGATAGCACCTGTCAGTTCATGAATATTTGTTCCTTCTTTGTTTGAAATCAAAAAGAATTTTTCCAAGCATGGAAGTAGAGCTTTCGCCTGTTCCACCACTTCTTTTAATGGAAGATTCTCAGAGTTTTCAACTTTATCAGATTTTGTAAACACCACCCAAGTAGGGCCTAATTCTTGATCAATATTTTCTTTGAACTCAGAAAATTGTTCTAGGATTTCGCGGCTGATATCAATTAATAAAAGATTAAGGTCAGCACCTTCAGTACCTTGGCGTGCCTGCTCGTTTAAGCGCTTATTGAATTCTTGATTTGATTTATGCAAACCCGGAGTATCAACCATAACCACTTCAGTGCGGTCTACTGTTAAAACACAGTGAAATTTATTTCTAGTGGTTTGAGGTTTATTTGTAACAACTGTAAGGTCTGTTCCCAAAAGAACATTGATAAGTGAGCTTTTTCCAACATTGGGTGCACCTAATACTGCAACCATGATGGCCTTGTTGTGCGGATGCTGATCTTCTAGTAACATTCTCGTCTCCTTGCTGTTTAATACCTATAATTGATATCTTTTTTCATCTAGCACAACTCGTGCTAATTCTTTTTCCAATTTTTTCTTCGAGGCCCCAAAACCTTCTGCCAATTTGCGGTCCCCTATCCATAAAGAAACACTGAAACCATTTTTATCTTCAGTCGATTTATAGGTAGGTAATATTTGAAAAAGTGATACGGATAATTCTTGAAGCTGAGTTTTACTATCAAAGAGTTCTAAATTATCCAAAGCAAAATAATTTTTACCTGTATCTGTTTCATATTTTTTTATAATGACCAATAAAGTTTTTTCTAATACTTCTAAGCTTTCACCGCTATCAATATAAATAGCTGCGATTAGGGCCTCAAAAGCATCAGCGAGTAACGATTCTTTTAATTTACCAAGATTATGATGCTCCCCTTTTCCCAGAAGAAGATTTTCTCCCAATGAAATGGCCATCGCTAATTTTGCAAGTGAATGTTCATTCACTACAGCACCACGAAGCTTTGAGAGCTCGCCCTCATTTGATTTTGGATAAAGATTAAAAAGAATTTTAGCCACAAGAAAATTAACTAATGAGTCACCTAAAAATTCCAATCTTTCATTAGAACGAATCGAAGAATTATTTAAATGCTTAAACTCGTAACAAAATGTCGATTGTGTGAGGGCATTAATCAAATTTTCTGAATTTTTAAAATTATAACACGTTTGAGATTGAAGTTTTTTAACTGAATCGATCATTATAAGTTCATTAAAATCAAAATTTTGAAGGTAATTTTTTTGTGACGCTATCGAATAAAGCGCACCAAGCCATAAATGAATACTCGCATAAGTAGCGTCTCCATTTGCCTGATATGGTGAATTAAAGGTCGTCTCTTGCACAGGGCGGCTCACTAATATTAAATTGTTATGTCAGGAAGGTTTTTAGCACTCCTCGTAAAGCTAATCAAGACCGACTTTTTAGGTTGTACATTTTTACCAAGTAAGATACTATCGCCCACCTAACGCTTTGAATTTAGTCTTCTCCACAACACACACATTGGAAGATCTTATCTTACAAGGATAAAGACCTACCTAAAAAGAGAGAATAAAAGAAACTATGGACACAAACACACAAACCACCCCAGTAGCTGTCATTGCCGAAATCAGAAACTCAGTTCCAACTCCTGAATTGTTTGCCCTAGAGCAAGAGTTTTACTCAAACCTACGCGCTCAAGGCAAAAGCCAAAACACGTTGAAGAACTACAAAACAGATTTAGATTGTTTCAATTATTATCTCAATAGCGAATACGCCTCTACTTTGGTCTCCAATTTCGACCAGGCACTCGTTTCAAATTACGGTCAATACCTTGAGAAAAAATACTCTTCGGACAACTCTCGTCGCAGACGTGTTCAGGCCCTAAGAATCTTTTTTGATTTCCTTTTAAATAAAGGATTAGTTACTGGAAATCCGGTAAGAAAACTTCCAACTTCTCCTAAGTTTTTAGATATTCCACGTCCGACTCCTTTTATCGATGTAAAAACTCTGTGGACATATTTAGTAGAAGAATCTCACTCACAAGATAAAATCCAAGAACTTCTGAGCAAAAGAAACCAAATTTTGTTCCTTCTTATTTTTGGTGCCGGCTTAAAAGTTTCTGATCTTTCAGAACTTTCAATCAATGATATAACTATTTCTACTAATGGTGATGTACCTCGCGTTCTTATTCAGCACCCAAAAAGAGATGCTTACACTGTAGAGCTTCCAAAGATTTTTGAAAAAGTTTACGCTGATTATTTAGTCATTTTAGAAGAAATGAAAAATAAATCTCAAATCACTTTTGACAACCTTCTCTTCTACGCCAACCCATACCGAATTATTTCTGGCGGTTTATCGGCAAGAGGAATTGAAATCATTTTCGAAGATTACCGCAATAAACTAATCATCACTTTGACTCCAAAATCTCTTCGTCAAGCGTGTATCTTTAAATGGATTCAACAGCAGAAAAATGTCACGTTGATTAAGGAATGGCTGGGTCTGGCACCATCGTATGATTTGAAATTATACCTTGAGCACGCTCCAAACTTTCTTTATAATGAAGATATTTTAGAAGAAATTTTTAGTAATTATAGAAAACATTAAATGACTTTATAAAGTGCAGCTTCGGCTGCATTTTTTTTGCAATTGGACCCATTAGTCAATGGTACTTTCTCCACTAGCTCTTCTCGGACGAATTTCTTCCGGCCTATCATAGACGGGATACCCCAAATCATGATCAAGATGCCAGCGATCAAATAGTAATTCTTCTTTTTCCACTCTATAAAATATAAGTTCTTTATCAATATTGTCTAAACGATAGGCCAGCTCTCTTTGCAGTTTAATCTGATCATTTTTTTGCGATAGAATTTGATCGAGGGCCTTCATTTTTTGTTTTTCTATTTCCGCAATCTTTTGATCAAATTCAGCGGCAACCTGAATTTTGCGCTCTTCAAAATTCCAAACATCCTGATTGATGCCATTGAGTTGGCCCATAAAATCTTTTTTCTTATTGAGTAGGCTTGCTCGGTAAATGGAGGCTTCACGCACTCTCATGGCGAGTTTATCTGACTGCATAACCAGAGCAGTTCCTCTTCTAAAATATTCTTCTTTGGGAAAGCATGGAAATAAATCTTTAACAAACATGACAAAATAATTTTCTTCGATGCTTCGGACAAAGCCCTGGCAAAAACTATCGTCTTTGCTATTTTGGATTTTAAATTCGACTAAATCACCGGCGCGAAAAAATTTAACATTCTTGTTTTCACTGGAAATTTTAACAATTGAGGCGGTTGCATCCCGGTCCGTTACTCGTCCTGAAAATTTAGAGTAATCAAACTTAGTGTCATAGAAAGAATCAGCACCAATCTTTAACGTTTCTTTTGGAAGCTTTAACGAGTTGGCGGCCTGCACAGAGATTACAGGTATTAGCAGTAATAAGCAGGTCAATTTTAGAGCAAAGCTCCATTTCAAAGATTTCATACTTATTAGTATAACTTAAAATTGGAATGAACTTAATAGTAGGAAAAACTTGATGAAAAAGAGCTGAACTTGTACCTTCATAGTGTCTTAAAAAACATAAAGGAGTGCCAAATGGAATTTTTTCTAGATACTGGGATTATTTCCGAAATTAAGGAAGCAGCTCAGTTGGGTATTATTGACGGCGTCACGACGAACCCTTCTCTTATCGCTAAAACTGGTCGCAAACAAGAAGACGTCATTAGAGAAATCTGTGAAATCATCGATGGACCAATTTCTGCTGAAGTTATCGCTATAGACCTTGAAGGGATGATCAGAGAAGGCGAAGAACTCTCTAAAATACATAAGAATGTGGTTATTAAACTTCCTCTTACGGAAGCAGGAATCGCGGCCTGTAAGCACTTCAGCGACAGAAAAATTAAAACCAATGTCACTCTTTGCTTTTCGGTAAACCAAGCTCTACTGGCAGCTAAGGCCGGAGCTACTTATATATCTCCCTTTATTGGTCGCCTTGATGATATCGGACAAAGCGGAAATGACTTATTAGGAGAGATCCGCTCTTTATATGATATCTATGGATTCCAAACAAAGATTTTAGCAGCTTCAATCCGTCACCCAGCTCATGTCAGAGAAGCGGCGCTATTAGGGGCAGATGTGGGCACAATGCCACTAAGTGTAGTCAAAGCGCTCTATAAACACCCTCTAACCGATAAAGGTTTAGAAGGCTTTCTCGCTGACCATAAAAAAGCTAACTCTAAGTAAATTATAGCTTAGGGGAAGACCTATGGTTTTCCCCTAAACTCTTCTCACTTTGACCTAAGATTTCTTCTCGAACGATCCGATAATAGAGCTATGAAATCGCTCTATGCCCTGACTTTATTCACTCTCCTTTTTACTTCTTGCAAACAGCAAGTTTCAGGAAATCAAAATACCACCATAATTCCTATCCAGAGCGGTTCCTGCAATATTGGAAAGTGGAGCGCCTCTTCATTGCCTCTTAACTTAAAAATTGCTCCAGAGATTGCCAACGACTTTAGCGGAGCAAATATCGTTGGTAGTTCGACCAACCCAATTGAGCAGATGGCGAAAGTTTGGAATGATGCTGTTACTCCGAGCACTGCTCTTTTCCAATTACCTCTCTCTATTGCTGCTGGAAATGGAAGTGCGACTTTAAGTGGTTTCCGTGACAATGAATTGGGTATTTACAAATCTCATACTTGGTTTAGCAACGTGAGCTCAAGTGCTCTGGCCATCACTCAGTTCTACGGAATTGTGAGATCGGATGGAAGCCTCGGAACATATATCGATCTTACCCATGCCGATATTATTTTAAACTATTACAATTTTGGTGCTGATTTTAGCTATACTGGAAATTCGTTTATTGATTATGACGTGCCAACAATTCTGCTTCATGAAATGGGACATTTTCTGGGCCTTTGCCATGAAAATAATTACAATTCAATTATGGCCCCATATTATTACTCAACTCAAAGAACTCTAAAAACTTTTGATACCAATAAAATAAAAGCTCTTTATTTAAATAATCAAAATTACGGTGTGAATGCCATTAGCGCGCCTACGAATGCACTTTCGGCCCCTGTCGGGAGTGAAGTAAAAGGTGTGGTGGAGTTAAATGCCAACGGTGTTTGCAAGCATTATATAAACGGAAAATTAGTCTATCAGCATATTCAGCAGTAGGTTCTGCTCGTGGGAAAAAAAAAGCCTCCGTATTAGGAGGCTTTTTTATTATTCAAAAAATATTTTCTTTAAAATTATTTAAGTGAATTCTTAATTGCTTTGAATCCTTCGAAATCTGTTGCTGCAATTTCAGCAAGCATTTTTCTATTGATCATTACAGAATTTTTCTTCATTGCACCCATGAATTTTGAGTATGAAGTTTCAAGAACTCTAGCAGCAGCAGCAATTCTGACTACCCATAGTTTTCTCATATCTCTCTTAAGTAAACGTCTTCCAACGTAAGCATAATGAAGAGCACGTTTAACCGTCTCAGCTGTGTGCTTATATTTTGTACGTCTATCAAAGCTGAAACCTTTCGCCATTTTCAAAACTTTGTTTCTTCTTCTTCTTGCTTTAAATCCTCTTCTTACGCGTGACATGAAATACTCCTGATTTTAACGAAAAAATGGGGGCCATTGCACTTGTGCCCAAATCTCTGTTGATTTTTATAACTACTATCTTCCTAGAAGACTAGAAAGCGTATGGTAACATTCTTCTTACTTTTTCGTGCTCAGATTGGTGAACTAATGCTGGTCCGCCTGCTCTGTTTTTTACTTTAGTACTTTTGTGTTCAAGTTTATGTCTCAATCCACATTTGTTTCTTTTAACTTTTCCTGTTCCAGTAACGCTATATCTCTTAGCTGCTGATTTTCTAGTTTTCATTTTAGGCATGAGATTTCTCCAGTAATCTAGTAATTTATCTAGTTATATTGTTTTATTAAAAAAACGTCCTTTTCTGTTTTAGAGCTGGTATAATTATCAAAATTCTCGGGATAAGTAAAAGAAATTCCCAAAGAAAGTCGATATTATTAAGAATAGCTAAAAGATTAAGCCTTTTTAGCTTCTTTTATCTCAGATTTATGATCTACCTTAGGCTCATCTTCCTTCTTAGCTGGTCCCTTCACTGGCTTTTTAGTCGAAGCCAAGATTGCGATAATTCTATTACCCATCATCTTTGGATCGGCTTCGACGACTGCGCCCATGGCCTCTATTTGCTTAATAACTTCTTTAAATTTTACCATTCCGGCGTCTCTATACGACATCTCACGACCGCGAAATTGCATAGAAATTTTAATCTTATCGCCATCATCTAAAAACTTGGCACAATGATTAAGCTTGGTTTGAAGATCGTTAGCTTCAATATTTGGACGAAGTTGAATTTCTTTCAACTGAATAACAATTTGCTTCTTTTTGGCTTCCTGAGCTTTCTTTTGAAGCTCATACTTATATTTTCCGAAGTCGATTAATTTAACAACTGGCGGCTGGGCCGTTGGACTCACTTCTACTAGATCGAGACCTGCTTCATCAGCAATTTTCCTTGCTTCATACATTGTGAGAACACCGTAGGCATGTCCATCATCCCCTAGCAAACGACATTCAGGAATTCTGATTTGTTCGTTAACTCTTGGACCGCTTTGTTTGTTTGATGAATTAAACTGAGAAGATCTGTTGAACTGACCAGGTGGATTCGAGTTTTCTTTGATAATTTACCCCATATGTATGGACCTAAAGTTGGCCCAATTTCTATTAAATTCTAGAACTGATTTTGAATATAATCTTTTTGCCTAAAAAAATGAAGCTCTATTTTATCATGGTCAAAGACAATGTGAAAAATGGCCGAAAGATCGCCTTGTTGCTTCTTCAAAGAAGCCTCCAGCGTCCGTTTTAGACCCCAGGCAATCTTAAGAAGCTGATCAAAGTCCAAAGTAAAGATATCAAAACCCAAAAGCTTATGGGCCAACACATCCAAACTCTCGAGATCGGCCAGTATTAAAGCATTTTGCTCAAGAGAAATCGGAAGACCTATTACTTCAAGCATCATTTTTGGGAATTGGTCCTCAGAACTCAATTCAAAATAAACTTTGCCGCCTACAATCTGAAAACCAGACTGCAGTGACAGGAAGCTTTTGAGCTCGGCTAAATAGGTCAGCCAGTTATTGAAATCTTTAAGGGGTCCGGTTTTTAGAAATCGTTTCCGGCCTTGGTTCATTTTTATGATTTGCATGTTCATCTTATTAAATTTCTAAATTTTTAAATTTCTCAATTCTTAATTAAGCAGATTAATACTAAGCTGTCCTTGAAGATCGGACTCAACTTTGGCCAATGCCTCGCCCAGTTTAGCCTGATCCGCCACTGCGTAGAAGCCAGCATTTGAATCCACAATCTTGGCGTGAATATAATACTGTAAACTCGACTTAGAAAGTGGCACAGAATAACTTTCAGCGTATTTAATAATTCGGCGAAGTTTTTTCTCGCTTTCGAAAACTTCTTTATAACGCTTAAGAAATGTCTCCATCTTAAAGCCTTCTTTGTAATCGTGTGCCGAAAGATCCTTCAATGTCAGACCGCAGACATAATAGGCCTCGAGAAGATAATTGCAGGCACGAGAAAAAATCCCAACTTTGGCGAGAATTAAATAGAGTTCTTTATGAGTAAGATCTACACATTCTTCCAAGGTTGTTACTTCTCTTCCTATGGCGTCTGTTACGATATCTAATGTTAGATTGAAAATTTCTTTAACTGTCGGAAGATAAAATTCTTGGGTTAATTGTTTTCTTTGATTGATAAAAAACTTTTTAAGCTCTTCAACATTGGTGATATGTCCACTGAAGAGGTTAACCCAGCCCATATGTACGATCCAAGGAACAAGAAAATGATGAAGAATGGTATTTTTAAAGTAGAGAATTTCTTTTCTTGAATCATCTTTGATCGAATAGAAAACGTGCTGAGAGGATATATTGCCGATCATTTCAACTTTTTTATTACCAATTAAAATATCAATTGCTCGTTCAAGTGATTTTTCAAGATTTTCTAATTTAATAGAATTGGTAATAGGCACATGAAATTTTTCACAATAAGTTATAATATGGCGAGCTTTGGTTAAAATCTCTTCCCATTTCAGAGCCCCTGTTGACTCATCCAAAAGAATCATTGCCAAGAGTGAGGTGGGAGTCACTCGCATATTTTTTCCAACTTCCAAAAAGCATTCGAATGCTAGTTTTTGAGTTTGGATTTTTAATTCTGCTGGATCGGCGGGGGCCTCTGGAGCAATAATAGGATTCCCCAGATTGATGTGCACATTCCCGAATTGGTAAGAGAGAAGTTTAACTAGTCCCAATAATTGACCGGCACTTTCTTTTACTTTTTTCCCACCGTCGAGTTCGCGTGCCAGTGATTTTTGTTCAGGAACATATTCGTGAACAATACTGACTGGGACAAATTGCAGTGGTCTTCTTTTTCCAGTTGGAATTGCGGCGTGAGCTTCAATCAACATTTGATAGAGGCCGTAGCGCGGAGGAAGAAGTTTTCCAGTACGTGAGCGTCCGCCTTCGAAGAAGAATTCGATAGGATTTCCTTTGACCAACATATAATGAAGATAAGCTTCAAGCGTTAATTTATAAAGAATATCATTGGCAAAAGTTCGTCTTATAAAAAAGCAACCTGACTTTCGAAATATTGCCCCAATTGGGAAAATATTGAGATTATTTCCACCTGCCACAAATAAAGGTGATTGGTATTTTTTAAAATAGACATAATTGATTGCCAAATAATCAGCATGAGACTGGTGATTGGGAACCAGTACCAAATTATTTTTTTTAGAGAGTTCTGCTAAATTGTGTCCATTATCGTTGAAATTAATTCCGTCATACAATTGAGATAAAGAAGCATCCAAAAATTTCTCGAAAGTTTTAAGAAATGGAAGCGAGAGCTCTGCTCTTATTTCTTTTAAGTTCTTGAGAGCTTTTTCTCTATCATCCGGCTTGCCCTTAATTCGAGAACTTAGTTTAGGATAGCTAAGAACAATTTCTTCCATCTCTTTAAAATTATCAAAAAGATGAATGCCCCTGACTATTTCAGAAATCGCTGAGAACTTTCCCAAAAAATGAGATGATTCAATCTTATCTGATTTAGAAGTCGTTTTGACCATTAGCGAACTCCGTGAGGTCTAGATTCACTCATACCACTTGCTGTCATCTGGATAAACAGAGCTGATTCGCTCATAGCAGCTAAATTATCAACGCCTAAGTAAGTCATGCCGGAGCGAAGGCCGCCCATTAATTCTTCAATCACAAGACTCACACTTCCCTTGCAAGGAATTTGAGTGGACTCGCCCTCCGCCGCCATTCCTTGTGGCATCTCGCCTCTCCAAGAAACTTGAGCTGATTTAGAAGCCATTCCGCGATATTGTTTCATTCCGCCTTTTAACTCGCCTGGTGTCTCTAGAGTTCCAGAAACCAATGATCCAACCATGACTGAACTGGCCCCTGCAGCTAGCGCCTTCACGATATCTCCAGAATTTTTTAAACCACCATCGGCAATGACGGGGATATTGTGTTTCTTAGCTACACTTACAGCGAGGGCGATGGCCGTTAATTGTGGAAGACCGTGGCCCGTGATAATTCGAGTGGTACACATTGAGCCCGGACCTATGCCTACTTTTACAGCGTCTGCTCCGCGCTCGATCATACGCTTGACTCCGTCAGCAGTTGCAACGTTGCCAGCAATGACATCGACGTGCGGGTATTTCTTTTTTATAAGATCTAGAGTTTCAAGCATCATGATAGAGTCGCCATGAGCAATATCTAGAGTGATGATTTGCACACCGGCGTTCACCAGGAATTCAGCGCGCTTCATTCCTTCTTCCTTTACACCAATAGAGGCTGCGATTGGAGTGTTTAGGTTATGTTCTTTTAAATAAGCCTGGATTTTTTTAACTTCCGCGACTTGATCAACTTCTGACATAAAACGGTGAAGTGAGCCGATGCCACCAATACGCGCCATGGTGCAGGCCATTTCTGATTCAGTAATAGTATCCATATTGGCAGTGATCACGGGGAGATCAATGATGAAATTTTTAGTGATATGTGTTTTTAAAACAGGATGCTTGCGAGAAGAAATTTCCGAGTACCTAGGAACCAATAAAACATCATCAAAAGTAAGACCAATTCCGCGATTTAGTATTTCAGGTGCAGTAAACATCAAGTCCATCTAGTTCTCCATAAATAAAATGTGACATAAAAAAAGATAGTCCAATAGCTGTGTGGCCGCAAGCTTGACGCGGTGTCTATATTGTATTCATTATTTGGTGGAGATTCGAAATTTTTTACTAAATAAAGAATAACTTAAAATAAAGACCAGATATAAGCGTGACGAGAATTCCGCCTTGCCACATCATGATGGTCGTCAGGCGATCAAATTTTTTATCTATTTGACCAAATTGTTTATCAACATGTTCACAACGCTTATCAAATTTTGCATCCATATGCTCAAAATTTTGTTCTATTTTTTTAAGCTCACCACGAAATTCTTGATCCATATGATGAAAGTGATTAGTTTGAGCTTTCAGCGAAAGATCAGCATATCCTCGGTTGAAATTTTTTCCTTTTCAACTTTCCCAAGTATTTCAAGACTTTTTTGATTAAGCCAATGATCAAATAACTCGTTGCCAAATATGACTTCTCCCATGAGAAATCCTCCTTTATTAGAAAATTATATCATAAGCAAGCAAGAGGTTTAAGCAGAATTTTGATATTTTGAAGATGGAAAAATAAGAAAATGATAATTTATCATACTGAGAGATACCTTTGAACTAAGCGTGATCAAGTTAATCCAGTGGCCCATAAATGAAATGATGTTTTCAATGATTATCTGGCCCTTAACAGAAATAAGGATTTCCTAGTCCGAAAATAAGGCCCAGTTTGTTAAGTGGGCCTGTATTGAAATTCTTAGCTTTTTAAAATGGATCAAGTTCACTTCTCTAGTGGTTTGTTTTGTCAGCTTTTGACTTTCTTTATCATGTGGTTAATGACTTGGTTGTGTTCGTGCTGAGGACTGAACATGATGATCTCTGCGTTTGCGATCACTTTTACATTGTGCCCAGGTGGCCAATAAAAGAGGTCATTTGAATTGACTGACTCTTGGGTTCCATTTTTGTCAGTAGTCGTGAGTTGACCGCTTAAGACGAAACCCCAGTGTGGGCACTGGCACAAATCGCCTTCCAACCCCTGGAACAGCGGGGTGGTATCGACGCCGGCTGAGAGAGTAAAGTACTCAACGCTGATTTTGCCTAATCCAGTAGCGTCGCCGAAATCCACTTGTTGACGAATCACTGCACCTGGGATTTCCAATTTGACGGCTACGTCCTCTTTGGCCATTCGCATACTAGTATCTCCCTAATTTCTAAATTTATCCCCAACACTCAACTGTAGCAGTTTTATATTTTCTAATTTTTCAATCACACTCTCGCTTCCTGTAAAACTAAGACGAGCTAACACTGTCACGAAGAAATAGAAAAATAAATAATAAAAAAATTATGCAATTGATAGATTCATCGTCTCATTTAATGAGTCCATTGTATGAATTGAAAATTTTTAGTGCCTAAATTTCTTTAGAGTGGCAACACTTTGGAGTGGAAAAGTGTACAAGATATGAATCAAGATACAGGTATAATATTGTGACTATGACTAATAGTTGGGACAAGCTCGAAATTACATTAAGTCTTTGCATTTCGGTTCAGAAGCCAAAAAAGCCAGGATTTTTGTTCCTAGCCTTCTATTTTGTACTAAAATTCTTCGTTCTCAATTTTATCAGCCGTTGGTTTTTTTAGAGGTTAAAATGAGCTTAATGGTTAAGTGGCCTGACTATGGAGCTTTCAGTAATTTTTGAAAATTCTGATTTTCTTCTTCAAAGATAGCATACTCAGAAAGATTAATATCATTAATCACAGGGATTCGAATGACCGGAAGATGGTTGTTGCTCGCCGACTCTAAGAGCTTTGTCTCGACCCCAGGAAAAAGTGGAAGATAGCCATTGGTTTCAAACAGCGCAATCCCAATGACTTCGACTTTTTCTCCTACTGTTCCAGTGCCGACTGCAATCATCTCATTGTACAGGCCGGTGGATGTATGTTTTAGCAGTGTGTTGGGATTTTCAATTCCGTAAAACTTATGAAATTTCGAAAGTGTTCTTTCGAAAGAATCCTCGGAGTCAGCTAGAGCTTTGCCAAGAGGAATCATAGACTGCATATCTGCTGGGCGTGTTGCAACGATATTTGTCTCGGGAATCTTGAGAATTAATCCTACAACCCCACCATATGTGGTTCTTTTATTTTCTGAAATTATGGAGGCACTCAGTATTCTTGCGTTGGAAATATCCTGCGGATTAGAAATGAGATCAATGGGAGCACTCGTTCCTAGCATTTTTTTTGTCCAGTTACCATCCAATGCAGTCAGTTTATGTACAATAAACCGAAATGGTTTCGTCGCATCGTACGCTTCGGGGTTCGTAAAGTTTTGACTTTTCCACTCATCGCTCGATGGATTTTTACTGCCTCGCAAATAAAAACTATCGCCCAGCCCTTGAACAGCTTCTTTAGCTAAGATCGCTTCTTGATAGTTATTTTTTTCAGGTCTTAAAATTAATTCAGTAGCGATTTTAGAGCAATCATTATCGGTAGCTGGTAATCTGGAGATCGTGTAATCATCATTTAAATTTTTGTCTAAATTCAAATGAGATGAAGAGCATGAATTTAATAATAACAGAATAAATAAAATTAAAATTTGCAAATATGCCCTCTATTTTTAAATTGAAGGATTCTGATTTTTCGGCAGTTTTGCTTTAAAACTTAATGGCAAAAGTGTTTTACTAACAATAAAATTTGGCTCACCACCTGGAATTGTTGGCCTTAGTAAACAGGCCCAAGAAAAAGGGCTAGATTTTGGTCTGGCCCTGGCTTTTTTATTGAATTTGTTAGCGTTAAAAAAACGCTGCCTGAGAGTATTAGAAGTGGCATAGAGTTAATTTTTCTCCGACGGGTTCCGACTAGACTTTAGTTTTGGATTTCAACCATCTCGATAACTAAGTCCACAATCCCGTCGGAGGATTTGGCAACTTAAATGATATCAAATGCAGATCCACTAGGAAATAATATCTCTTCCTCGCTATCACTTACTAAATCGCCTGTCGTGAATCCAATTTTTTTTCCATGCTTCGAATTAATAATAAATAAAATTTTTGTCTTTTCATTTGAATTATTATTTGTAGCAAATTTTTGTGCCACATATTCATCCAGTGACGTGCTTAAGAAGCTTCTCTCAATTACAGAAGTTTTTGGTTTGTAACCTTGAAGAATCGTTTTTCCAAGTGCTGCTCCTCGAAAAGCGCGGCCTTTAAAATCCGGAAGTTTAAAAAGGGCCGAACAAAGGATTGTAACAAAATGAGTGTAAAGACCCGGTTCCCTTAACTCATGAAGTCGAAGATCTGAATTTACTTTATAAAATCCCGCACTTTGATAAACACGAATGGTCTTCTGATAAAAGAATTTTTGGATATCCAGCAGTGTAAGTAGTGGTACCTTGTTTTCTTAGATCTTCGATTTCCCAAGAAAAATAACTTAACTCTTTGATCGCTAGCTGTAAGTCCATTTTAGTAAAACCAAGTACTTCGGAACACGAAGTGGCAACATTTACAGATGCCAAATTTCGAGAGGCTGTGTTTGTAGCGAGCCACTCATAATTAATAAAGAAAATAAGCCCAAGGCGTACAAATGCAAAATGGGAAATATTTTTTTTTGATATTCATAAGAGTTAGTCGGTCAATTTTAAAAAATTCCAT